>JALTYD010000071.1 GCA_027046525.1 Pyrodictiaceae archaeon | reverse complement strand
CTCTAAATCTACTAATCATCTCTAGTGCTGAGATCTTGCCTAGACCGAGATAGTCGTCTATCTCTGCAGTCTCGTTAAGCTGGCCACCGATATTCTCCGAGATTACTGCTGTCTTGAGTAGAAATCTAGAAGCATATATTGCAGCACTTAAACCAGCAGGTCCTGCACCTATAATTGCAACATCTAGTTTTTCTCCCCGAGGTAGTTTCTTGATTATACCCATCCTCATACTCATAATATCTCACCACTATGCTATACTGGCTCGGCTACCCCAGGGGGTACTACGCCATCTACCCACACTAGGGTATCTGTAGGCATGACTCTCCTCATAGCCTCCATCAATATCCTAGTCAGTAGCTTGTTATCTAATAAAGATAAAGTTATATAAACTAGTAGAACATACACTATCTTCTTAACCTCTAATAACTACTATAGTTATCTCCTAGGGTGTACCTATTGCATCATCCCTGGTTGCCATCATCTTCTCCTGAGACGAGGAGAGAGATGCTTAAAAAGATAGGTGTCTCAAGCCCATGGGATCTATTCAGCGATATACCGAGAGAACTTATACTAGAAAAACCACCACGTATAGGCTATGGGCGGAGTCTATCAGAATACGAAGTTTCAAGGATAGTAAATAGTAAATTGTCTCAGAATAGATTGTTTCTTGATCCACCTCCTTTTATTGGCGGTGGGCTATGTCTACACTATGTACCAGCTGTAGTAGAACACTTAGTATCTAGATCTGAATTCTACACAGCCTACACACCCTATCAGCCAGAGATAAACCAGGGTCTCCTCCAGGTGCTCTTCGAGTATCAGAGTCTAGTTGCTGATTTACTCGAAATGGATGTAGTTAATGCATCTATGTACGATATGAGTACAGCTGTAGCTGAAGCAGTACTAATGGCACTTAGAGTAACAAAACGTAGACAAGTACTTGTTCCATCTACTATGCATCCAGAGCACTACGAGGTGCTGAAAACATGGCTACTAGGTCATGATATAAAGCTAGTTAAGCTAGGCTATGATAGAGAGACAGGCTATATCAATAGAGAAGATCTAGACAGAAAACTAGCAGCAAATGATACAGCAGCAGTATATATAGAAATACCAAGTTATCTAGGATTTATAGAAACAGAGCCTGAGTATATAGCTGAGCAAGCTCATAAACATGGAAGCCTACTAATAGTAGGTATAGAGCCTCTAAGTCTAGGAATAATAAAACCACCTGGTAGATACAATGCAGATATTGTAGTAGGAGAAGGACAGCCTCTAGGACTAGGACTAAACTATGGAGGACCACTCCTAGGCTTATTTGCTACAAAAATGGATAGAAAACTACTAAGACAGTTACCTGGTAGACTCATAGGAGTAACAAAGACTATAGATAGTGAGAGAGAAGGCTACATAATGATACTACAGACACGCGAACAGCACATCAAGAGAGAAAAAGCTACATCAAATATAACAACTAACGAAGCTCTAATGGCTATCACAGCTACTATATACTTATCACTACTAGGCGGAAAAGGTCTAAGAGAACTAGCAGAGAGTATATGGATCAGAAGCCACTACCTAGCTAATAGACTCTCAGAACTACCTAAAGTAAGAGCACCATTATTTAGTTCTCCATTCTTCAAAGAATTCGTGGTTGAATTCCCTATAGAATACAAATATGTTTTCGAGAAACTACTCGAGAAAGATATTCTAGGAGGCCTAGGCCTCGAAGGACCCCCGCTATATAATAGTAGAGCATGTCTCTTCTGTGTAACAGAACTCCATAGTAGGAAAGATATAGATAGACTCGTCGAGGCGATAGGTGAGATACTATGAAGACTACGTGGAAACAAGCTAGGTGGAATGAACCACTAGTATACATACTAGGTAGTAAAGAGACAACAGGCTATACTATACCTTACTACGAGGAACTAGCAGAGTTGAAAAAGAAGCTAGGATATACACCTAGAGAAGAACTAGGAGCTATCTATAGAGATGAACTACCGGAGATACCTGGACTCAGCGAAGTCGAGCTAGTACGACACTATACAAGGCTTAGCCAGATGAGCTATGGTGTCGATATAGGCCCTGTCCCACTAGGTTCGTGTACAATGAAGTATAACCCAAAGATATCAGAAGAGCTTGTAAAGACACCATATATTCAAACACTACACCCATACCAGCCCGAAGAAAGTGTACAAGGACTACTAGAGATCCTATATGAGCTCGAACAGTGGCTATTAGAGCTAACTGGTATGGATAAGTGTAGTTTTCAGACACCAGCAGGAGCTTCTGGAGAACTAGCAGGTGCACTAATGATAAGAAAGTATTTCAGAGATCGTGGAGAAGAGAGAGACGAAATGCTAATACCCGACTCAGCACATGGGACTAATCCAGCAAGTGCTGCAATGGCTGGTTTTACAGTAGTAAAAATCCCTACTTCTGAGAGAGGAACTATAGATATCAATGCACTCAAAAGTGCTTTATCGAGTAAAACAGCTGGTATAATGCTTACTAACCCAAATACCCTAGGAATATTTGAGGACGAGATACTAGAAGTAGAAAAACTCGTCCACGAGACTGGAGCCCTCCTATACTACGATGGAGCTAATCTTAATGGTATTATGGGTATAGCTAGGCCAGGAGATATGGGCTTTGACATAGTCCACCTTAATATCCATAAAACATTCTCAGCTCCACATGGAGGAGGAGGACCTGGAGCTGGTGTTGTATGTGCTAGAGGAGAACTCGTGGACTATCTCCCACGGCCCCTCCTAGTCAAGAAAGACAACAAGTATGTATGGGACTATAGCTGTAGTAAGTGTATAGGTAGAATAAGAGCATACTATGGTAATATAGTCCCTCTAGTTAAAGCCTATATATACCTAGCTTCTCTAGGCGGAGAACTAGTACGTGAAGCAGCTATACAGAGTGTGATAAATACAAACTACTTCATAGCACTAATAAGGAATATAAAAGGCTACGAACTCCCCTACGATCCAGATAAGCCTAGGAAACACGAGCTAGTTATATCAGCTAAACCTCTAGCTAGAGATACTGGTATTACAGCAGAAGATGTAGCAAAAACTCTCCTAGACTATGGTCTTCATGCACCAACAATGTATTTCCCACTAATAGTAGAAGAAGCTCTAATGATAGAATTTACTGATACAGAGACTAAGAAAGAAATAGAATTCTATGCCAAGGTACTCGAAGAGATATCTAAGAGAGCATATAGTGGAGATAAGAGCCTCAAAAAGACACCAACTAATACTTCTATAGAAAGACTAGATGTAGTATATGGTAATCACCCTAGAAACGTAGCACCAACATATAGAGTATATAAGAGACTGAGAGGAGAGAAGTAGCTATACACTATACTTATATACAGCTGGTGGTCTCTCGCCGAGAATTTTTTCTACTTCTCTCCTCATTGGTGCACTCTGAGCACCCGGCCTAGAGACTTTTATCCCAGCTGCAATAGATGCAGCTTGTAAAGCATACTCTATATCTTCTTCTTCGAATAAATAGGAGTTAAATACTGCATCAAATACATCACCAGCACCAGTTGTATCTACAACTCTCCCAGTACTATATGCTTCTACTCTATAAGCTCTATCTCTCGTAACTAGTATTGCACCTTCACTACCAAGTTTTACTAGCAGCCTCGATAACCTACCGCCAAGTAGGCTTTTAGCAGCATCTATACTAGCTTCTCTACCAGCTACGTATCTGAACTCTACTCTATTTAGTGATAAAATATCACAGAAATTCCTAGCAGAAACAACTACTAGTCCACCCTCAGAAGAAGCAATAGCTCCTCCAGGATCGTATGAAACTACACTTGCTTTACTACTACTAGAGGCTTTCTCTAGGACACTAGTAGATACACTTGCTAGATGTAGTATATCAGTACTAGTATTTTCAACTTCTTCTCCTGTTAAAAACCTATTAGCTCCAGGTATAGAGACCATAGCTCTATGCCCACCGGGCAGTAGGAATACTACAACGATTCCAGGTAGCTCGCCTCTATGTATCTTTATCCTATCAAGTTCTATACCTTCATCTCTAAGCCTGCTCAAGAGCCCCATGAATTCTACTAGCTCTCCTGTATGTACAACTAGCTTAACTCTATGCTCTATCCTAGCCACAGCAACAGCATAGTTAGAAGCAGCTCCTCCAAGCCCCATGTACATCTTCTTAGCTCTCAAAGCCCCATCGATATCAGGTAATTTGTCGACAACAATATATAAGTCAAGATTCATGTTGCCAACAGCTACATGTAGCAAATAATCACCCATCTCCACAAATAGTAGGGGGATTATACAAATAAATGACCTACACACAATATTGTATCACTAGAAACAAGCCAGAGGCTAGTAGAGATGGCCAAATGGGTTGTAACTGCTGCATGGCCATATGTAAACACTATACCACACTTAGGCAACCTAATAGGCTCTATACTATCAGCTGATGTATTCGCTCGCTATCTTAGACTCAAAGGAGAAGACATAGTATTCGTAAGCGGTAGCGATGAACATGGAACACCTATAGAAGTAGAAGCTATTAGGAGAAAGATACATCCAAAACAACTAACAGACCAGTCACACG
>JALTYD010000070.1 GCA_027046525.1 Pyrodictiaceae archaeon | reverse complement strand
GTACTACTGGGTCCAAGTATATGGAATATTATACTTGTTATAGCTATTATTGCATGGCCTAGTACTGCGCGACTCGTTAGGAGTGAAACACTTTCACTTAAACAGAGATTATTTGTACAAGCTAGTAGAGTTGCTGGAGCAAGTAACTTGTATATTATAGTTAGACATATATTTCCAAATGTATTACCGATAGTTGCAGCTTCTATGGTATTAACAGTTACTAGTGCTATAATACTAGAAGCAGGTCTTAGTTTTCTAGGACTTGGTGATCCAACGAAGATCAGCTGGGGGACAATGCTATACTTTGCTGATAGGTATGGTGCACTTCTAAGTACTAATCCGTTCTACATAGTTGCTCCTGGTTTAGCACTAATTGGTATAGGATTAGCATTTGTCTTTGTAAGCTATGCACTTGACGAAGTAGTTAATCCTAGGCTGAGGGAGAGACAGAGATGAAAACCTCTGTACTAGAAGTAGAAGACTTGTATGTCCACTACTTCACAGATACTGGAGTTGTTAGAGCTGTAGATGGAGCATCACTAGAAGTTGATAGAGGAGAACTTGTTGCTCTCGTAGGAGAATCAGGTAGTGGTAAAACAACACTTGCATATGCTATAATGAGGCTTGTTCCACCGCCTGGGAGGATAGTTAAGGGGAGGATTATACTCGGGGGAATAGAGGTACTAGAACTACCTGAGGAGGATATTCGGAAGCTGAGGTGGAAGAAAGTTAGTATGATATTCCAGGGGGCGATGAATTCTCTCAATCCTGTTATGCGAGTTGGTGATCAGATTGTAGAAGTACTACTATACCATGAAGCTATTGATGATATCGAAGAAGGTAGGAAGAGAGCTAGAGAACTATTTAGACTAGTAGGACTAGATCCTGAGAGGATAGATAGTTATCCACATGAGCTTAGCGGTGGGCAGAAACAGAGAGTTGTTATAGCTATGGCTCTTGCACTTAATCCAGATCTAGTTATTGCTGATGAACCTACTACTGGTCTAGATGTAACAACACAGGCAAAAATAATGGATACTATTAGAGAGATACAGAGAGAGATAGGTATATCTGTACTACTAATAACACATGATCTACCACTTGTAGCTGAAGTAGCTGATAGAGTATATGTAATGTATGCTGGCAAGATAGTAGAGACTAGTGATGTAGAGAAGATATTCTATAAGCCTAGACACCCATATACTAGAGGTCTCATTGGCGCAGTACCTAGTCATATTGGGCCTAAGAAGAAGCTAGTAGCACTACCTGGAGAACCTCCGGATCTAAGATATCCTCCACCAGGCTGTAGATTTCACCCAAGATGCTCACTAGCTATGCCTATATGTAGAGAGAAAGAACCACCACTATCTAGTAGAGATCCTAGAGACTATGTATCGTGCTGGCTATATAGGCCTAGAGAGGCTGGAGAGAATGACTAAAGAGGAGTAT
Source organism: Pyrodictiaceae archaeon (assembly GCA_027046525.1). Taxonomy (GTDB): domain Archaea; phylum Thermoproteota; class Thermoprotei_A; order Sulfolobales; family Pyrodictiaceae; genus JALTYD01. The sequence continues at coordinate 3,172 of JALTYD010000070.1, read as the reverse complement.
CTTGTAAAAGTAGAGAATCTCTACAAGTGGTTCCCAGTGAGACGTAGTATTATTGAAGCTATAATCAAGGGAGAGAAGATATATGTCAAAGCAGTCGATGGTATATCTTTTGCTATTAGACGTGGAGAAATATTTGTACTTGCTGGTGAATCAGGTAGTGGCAAGACGACAACTGGTAAAGTCCTAGTAGGTCTAGAAGAGCCTACGAGGGGAAGGATATTCTACGATGGTATGGATATATCTAGGATCAAACTCTCTGATTGGAAGAAAATAGGACTACGTAGAAAGATACAGATGATATTCCAAGATCCCTATGAAGGACTTAATCCTAGACAGAAAATTGTAGATATAATAGCCGAACCACTAATAGTAAATAGAGTAGTAAGTTCGAAGAGAGAAGCTGAAGAAAAAGTCTTAAAAATACTCGAAGAAGTAAAACTTACTCCACCAGAAGAATTTGCGTATAGATATCCTCACCAACTCAGCGGAGGACAGAGACAGAGAGTATCTGTTGCTAGAGCTATGGTCCTCGAGCCTGAGTTTGTAGTAGCAGATGAGCCTGTCTCAATGGTTGATGCTAGTATTCGTGCATCAATACTAGATCTATTGATATATTTCAGAGAGAAAGGTGTTACATACCTATATATTACACATGATCTAGCTACTGCGAGATACGTAGGAGATAACATAGCTATAATGTATCTAGGTAAGATCGTAGAGAGAGGACCTGTCGAGAAAGTTGTTAGTGAGCCACAGCATCCATATACTAGAGCACTAGTTAGTAGTATACCAGTACCAGATCCTAAGTATGCTAAGGAGAAGAAGAGGCTTGAGCTAAGAGGTGAGATCCCAACAGCTGTTAATCCACCTAGAGGCTGTAGACTTCATCCACGTTGTCCATTTGCTATGGATATATGTAGTAAGAGTGAGCCTCCAGAAGTAGATATAGGGGGAGGACATAGTGTCTCGTGCTGGTTATATTCTAGGTCTTAGAGTTTTCCAAACTAGGGATATAGTTTTGGATAAAAGTGGGTGATTATATGGCTAAGAAGAGTAAGAGGATGTATAGAGAACTTACACTTAGAGAGAAGATTCTACTATTCATAGGCGTACTATGGGGGTTAGTACTACTAGTTATAGCTATCTCCTACTATACTATAAAGTAGGATAATGTGCTACTCTAGTAGTATTATTTTCTCTAATACTCTCTTATTACTTCTTTTAGCAGAGTATTACTTCTCGTAAAATAGACATAGTTTTATAATACTTTTATGGATTTGGTTATGGTTTGGAGGATATAGTTAGGGTAGAGAGTACTAGTGTATTGTCGGGTGACGTATAGACGTCTAGGAGACTAGATAGATCTTCGATCAATAGAGGGTTAGCGAGATTAGCATATGCAGAAAAATGGCTGGTACTATCTGTTATTATTGGTGTTTCTGCTGGTCTAACAGCGTATGGTTTCTACGAGCTACTACACTATACTGAGGGTTTTACTCTATGGGTTCTAGGGCTTAGCGAAGATTGTTGTGAGAGAGCAGAAGGATTTGCTTCTGTAGTTGTAGTTAGTGAGTGTAGTACTTATTTTATACCACTACTTGTAGTAGTAGGAGCTACTATTAGTAGTATACTAGTGTATAGATTTGCGCCAGAGACAGAAGGACATGGTACAGATGCTGCACTAGATGCTTTCCACAAGAGGGCGGCGCTTGTTTCTTTCCAAGTACCTGTAGTTAAAGCATTTGCATCTAGTGCAACTATAGGGTTTGGTGGTAGTGGTGGTGTCGAGGGTCCTAGTGTACAGATGGGAGCTGGTATTGGTTCTTCTATTGCGAGGATTCTACGTCTCTCGCTAGAGTCTAGGAGGATAGTTATGCTCTCGGGGATGGCAGCAGCACTATCAGCTCTATTCCAAGCACCTCTCGGAACAGCTCTCTTCGTAGTAGAGGTTCTCTACAAGAGAGATCTAGAGACTAGAGCTGTTATTCCCGCGATTTTATCTAGTATAATAGCTTATGCTATTTCTGCTTCTCTCTTTGATTTCCAGCCAGTTCTACCTACTCTCAAAGCAGATATAACAGCACTCTATAGTGCAAAAGGACTTATTTCTCTTGCATTCTTAGGTGTTATTATAGCTCCATTGGCTATTCTCTACGTTGTATTATTCTATAGAGTTAAGGGGTTTATGGAGAAACTTGTTGAGAGAGGTATGCCGATCTACTTGAAGCCTATAATAGGAGCTATTTTTGCTGGTACTATTGCTATAGTATTTCCACATGTAATTGGTAGTGGTAGAGATATGCTCAGCCTCGTCTTAGAGAGTGAACACAATAGAGGAGTATGGGATATAATGGGTCTACCTCTTACATTCACACTACTACTAATAGCACTAGCTAAGATGGCTGCAACAGCACTATCTATAGGTTCTGGCGGTAGTGGTGGTGTATTTGCACCTAGTCTACTAATAGGTGCTCTTATAGGTTCTTGCTATGGACTAGGAGTAGCTACAAAGATAGCACCATTGGATCCTTCTGTGTATGCTTATGTTGGTATGGCTGCATTTTTTGGAGCAGCTGCTAAAGTACCATTTAGTGCTGCTATACTAGTAGGAGAGATGGGGAGGAATTATCTCTTGATACCTCCAGCACTACTAGTAGGAGTAGTAGCTAGAGAACTTACTGGTGATAGAAGTATATATGCATCTCAGCTGAGATCGAGACTGAGAGCAGAAGTAATTAGTGCTGAGTACTTGTACGAGATATTAAAGTCTAAGAAGATGATGCATGTAGTTAGAGCGAGAGAGATAGCTAATCATAGACCTAGACCAGCTAGACTTAATGAACCACTAATAAATGCTATAGAATCTATGCTTGCTAGTAGGACGAAAGCTACAGCAGTAGTAGATTCTTCAGAGAAAGTAATCGGTGTGCTAGAAGAAGCAGATATGGATTCACTACTAGCACTAGCGCAGAGGAGGCCTGATCTAAGAGTAGGCGAAGTTAAGCTTAAACAACCACCACTAGTAGGTGATGGAGAAAGTATAGAAGATGTACTAGAGAAGATGCTATACTATGATAAAGACTACGTTATAGTATCATATGATACTGGTAAGTACTATGGAGTAATAACTGTTGATGATATACTACTAGTACTAGCACATATAATACATGAT
>JALTYD010000069.1 GCA_027046525.1 Pyrodictiaceae archaeon | reverse complement strand
GAGTAGATGTTAGTGGAGATGAAGAAGCAGAGTTTATGGGGCTAGAAGATATCCATATTGGAGTATTTATTGAAGAAGCTGGTACTATGAGGCCCGAGAAACTAGTTGAGTTCTACTATGCTGAGCTAGAAAAGATGAAGACTAGGTTTTTATTTAATTCAGAAGTTGAGAGTCTTGTATTAGAGCCTAGAGAGCCTCTAGGTATACCTCATGAGCCTCTTCCGTGGCAGGATGTAGTAGTATCTGGAGTAAGATTACGTGGCGATAAGCTCGTAAAAGCTAGGAAGACAGTTATAGTAGCTGCTGGTGCTAGAAGCTACCAGATCCTTGACCCTATAGGAGTAGATGTACACTCTAAGCCTAAGAAGAGACAAGTATTTGTGCTTAAAGCTTCTAAGCCAGAGCTGCAGAAGCTACTCTATGTAGAGGGGTTTAATAGAGAGAATACTGCTCCTTTTATGTTGCTCCCGAAAGGTGTCTATGTTAGACCTACTCCTGAGGAGAGTGCTTTTTGGGTGGGTGTTTCTGACCATCTTGGTAGGCCTTTTAAGTGGGAGCCTGATCCTCAGCCAGAGAACTACTATTACCAGTATGGTGTCTATCCTGTACTCTCTATGTATTTTCCACAGTTCAGAGATGTTAGGCCTGAGTCTGCATGGGCTGGTTTCTACGATATATCTATTGATAGTCAACCAGTTATATTTAGAGTAGATGGTCTAATTGTAGCTGCTGGTACTAGTGGTAGTGGTATTATGAAAGCTGATGCTATTGGACGTATTGTCGCTGGACTGTATTTTGAGAGGAAGTATGTTGAGCTCTATGGTGGAGAGAAGTTCTATGCTGAGAGTCTAGGACTTTCTAAGAGGAGTGTAGAAGAAGAGAAGCTCGTTATCTAGGCTAGAAGAGAGCTAGAGAGTAGAGTAAAAAGATAGAGGGTAGTGTAGTCTATTTTATCTTCCTTTGAATTTTGGTTTCCTCTTCTCTAGGAATGCTGTTACTCCTTCAACTACGTCCTCTGTGCTGAAGAGGAGGCCGAATAGGCTTGATTCTAGCTGCATACCTGTCCATATATTGGTTTCTAGGCCCATTTGTATAGCATACTTAGCTGCTACTAGTGCTAGTGGTGGTTTTTCTGCTAGTTTTAGTGCTAGTGTTCTAGCTTCTCTCTCTAGCTGTTCTGGTGCTACAACTTTATCTACTAGTCCTATACGGTGGGCTTCATCTGCAGGTATCATATCACCTGTATATATTAGTTCTTTTGCTCTACTTGGTCCTACTAGTCTTGGTAGCCTCTGTGTACCTCCTGCTCCTGGTATGAATCCTAGGTTTATCTCTGGTTGTCCTAGTTGGGCAGTTCTACTAGCTATCCTAATATCTCCTGCCATTGCTAGTTCTAGTCCTCCTCCTAGAGCGTAGCCGTTGATAGCTACTATTACTGGCTTAGTGAAGTATTCTAGCTTGAATAGCATTTCTTGGAACTTCTTAGAGAATACCATTGATTTAAAGGGAGTTACTCCTGCAAATGCAGTTACATCTGCTCCTGCTGAGAATGCTCTTCCAGAACCTGTTAGTATAACTACTCTGATTTCTTCATTCTCTTCGATTTCGTCTAGAGCTCTACTCAGTTCTTTGATCATTTTAGGCGATATAGCGTTTAGTCTCTCTGGCCTATTTAGTACTATCCATGCTAGTGGTGGTTCTAGTCTTACTATTATTGTCTCCATTTTCTTTTCTTCGACTTTACCGTATTCGTAGAAGCCTTTGCCAGTTTTTACTCCTAGTTTTCCTTCTCTAACCATATCTTGGAGTAGTTTTACTGGTTTGTATTCCTCGGCGCCTGTTTCTTTGTATAACTGCTCTAGTTTTGAGACAACTGTATCTAGGCCAAATTCGTCAGCAAATTGTAGTATACCTTTTGGATATCCTAGGCCTAGTCTTACAGCTTTGTCTATATCGTCTCTAGAAGGTATTACCTCTTGTAGTAGGTATGCTGCTTCGTTTATCGCTGGTGCTAGTATTGTTACTGGATCTACTTTCTCTGCAGCTTCTCTAGGTATTGTAGGCCTAGAGTACTTGCCTGGCTGCGGGTACTCGTAGAAGCCTTTGCCAGTTTTTACACCGAATTCTTTCTTGTCGAATTTTTCTTTGAAGAGAAGACATGGTGTTATCTTAAACCCTCTAGCTGTTACTGCCTCGAAGACGTAGTAGAATACATCTATGCCGCTATAATCTGCTAGTTCGAATGCACCCATAGGTAGGCCTAGTTTGTATTTTAGTGTTGCATCTACTTCGACTATTGTTGCTTCTCCCTTAGCTACTATTCGGCATGCTTCATTTAGTACTCTTGCTAGTATTCTATTCACTATGAATCCTGGTACGTCTTTCTGTACTACTACTGGTTCTTTGCCCATCTTCTTCGCAGGCTCTATAGTTGTATCTATTGTCTCCTGGCTTGTTTCTGCTCCACGTATAACTTCTACTAGTGGCATTAGTGGCGGTGGGTTGAAGAAATGCATACCTACTACTCTATCTGGTCTCTCTGTAGCATTAGCTATTTCTGTTATTGGTAAGCTACTAGTATTAGTTGCTAGTACTGCATGTGGTGGTGTTAGTTTATCTGCTCTCTTGAATATATCTTGTTTTAGTTCGAGTTTTTCTGGTACAGCTTCTATGACGAAATCTGCACCTCTAACAGCTTTTTCGAAGTCTAGAGTCATATGTATTCTAGACATGATAGTATCAGGTGATTCTCTTATTTGTCCCTTCTCGTAGAGTTTTCCTAGACTCCACTTGATCTTCTCCTGAGCATTTTTGAGAAGCTCTTCAGCAATATCTACTACCCATACTTCGTAGCCAGCTATAGCTGCTACCTCAGCTATACCATGACCCATTGTACCTGCTCCTATAACGGCTATTTTCTTGATTTTTTCTATCGAAGGTTTCTCTGACATAGTAGTCATCCTCTTCCATTTATAGTTTAGGTAGAGTATGTTAAAAAGAAGAGCATAGAGTAGTCTATGTTAGTACTAGTTTTACTCCAAAGAAGTCTCTTAGTAGCTGGCGGATTATTGTTAACCTCTGTATATCGTTTGTGCCTTCGTAGATAGTAGTTATTAGTGCATCTCTCAAGAAGTGCTCTACTCCTGTCTCTACATCTACTCCTACGCCTCCATGTATTTTTATTGCTAGTGCTGATATCCTCTCTGCTACTTCTGTTGCAAATGTTTTTGCTAAGCTAGAAGTTATAATGAATCTCTTATCTCCTTTATCTGCTAGTGTTGCCGCCCAGTAGGTGAGTAGTCTTGCAGCTTCGAGCTCCATAAGCATATCTGCTAGTTTAAATGCTACTGCCTCGAAGCCTATAATTGGTCTCCCAAAAGCTTGTCTCTGTAGAGCATAGTTTAGTGCTTTCTCGAATGCTCCCTGAGCAATACCTACTGCTTGTGCAGCTATACCTATACGAGTATGATCGTAGGTAGAGACTATTACTTTGAATCCCTCGTTCTCTGGGCCTACGAGGTTTTCTGCTGGGACTTTTACATCATCTAGTATTACTTCGTTGGGTCTCTCGCCTCTCAGACCTACTACGTCGAACTTCTGGCCTATTTTTACACCAGGCCAGTCTTTCTCGACTATGAATACACTTATCCCCCACCAGCGCTTGTTTTCTTTCGGAGGATTGGTACGAGCTGTTACTATTAGGTAGTCTGCCTTCTCGGCGCCTGTTATGAAGATCTTCCTACCATTTATGATATAGTGGTCGTTGACTCTCTTTGCAGTACTCTCTATACCTGCTACATCGCTTCCACAGCATGGCTCTGTATTTGCATGAGCAGCAAATTTCTCCCCCATAGCTACTGGTACAACGTATTTCTTCTTCTGCTCTTCTGTACCAAAGAGTAGTATAGGTACAGTGAATAAGCCGCGGACAGCTACAGCTACTGCAAATGCAGGACTAACTCTACTGAGCTCCTCCATGAGTATAGCTTCCATTACATGACCTCCACCTTGGCCGCCATATTCTTCTGGGATACCTATACCGTAGAGGCCCAGCTTCTTTGCTTCCTCGAAGAGTTCTTCTGGTATTTTGTCTGTCTTCTCTATCTCGATAGCTTTTGGTTCTAGGTATTTTTCTACAAAGCTCCTTATAGATTTTCTAAATAGTTCATGTTCTTCGTTGAGTTCTACTTTGAAGTCTTCTACTGATTGGAAAGGGAAAACCACTAGAAGACACCTCTCTAGATCTATACTTTACTGCCACTGTAGTATGGGGTTAGATCTGTTAAAAAGATAGTGAAAATAGTTACTCCTATAATAAGCCCTGCGTATAATTGTATGTATTGTTTTCTAACTATATGATAATAATGAAAAAGAGTACATAAAAAATAGCTATTTATACTATACTAGTACTACTCGACTGGTACTAGTTCATAAGTTAAGTAGCCTTCTGGTTCTCTCTTAACAACTTCTATTCTTACCTTCATACCTACTCTTAACTTGTTAGGATCTGTTTCTCTAACCCATGCTAGTATGTTTACACCCTCTGGCAAGCGTGCAATACCTACTGTATAGTCGTTATAATGTGCAAAGCTTGTAGGTTTTGTATAGATTATTGTATATGTTAATAGTTCTCCTTCTCTACTTAGTTCGATCCACTCTAAGC
>JALTYD010000068.1 GCA_027046525.1 Pyrodictiaceae archaeon | reverse complement strand
CTGTTAAACTTTGTAGAGAAAAGTACTCAAAGATAGTTAGCTATAATAATGCATACTATAGCTAATGAGATCTATAGGTGTAGTTTTTGATCAAAATACGTGTAGAAGCAGAATGTAGACCTACAGAGGATATTGATAAGGTTAAAAAAGCGATATTAAATATATTCAACCCAGACGAGATGTTAGTTGAAGATTTAGGTCAAGGCTATAGACTTGTAGTTGCATACTCTTATAGTATCAGAGGACTAGTGAAACTTTATGAAAAACTTCGAATCGAAAGAATACTTGATGCAGCGAGATCCTATCTGCTAAGACATGTAGAAGATAATGTCCTAGTATTTAAACTTAACAAACAAGTAGCATTCGCTGGTAGAATAAGCTTTGTCGATGCCGACGTAGAATCACCACTAGGTCCCATAACTTTCACTGTAGAATCCAACGATCTGAAGAGCTTAATAGATTGGCTAACACCACCAACAGATGCTACAGGTAGGCCTATTTTTGAACATCCTCCACCTGAGAACTAGATATATGCTCTAGCTATGTATAATCTCGCTTTTGCATAATCATAGTATATCTCAATACCTGCTAGATGCGGTAACTTGGCTACTATCCCCTCTTCTGATACAATACCTTGAAGCCTATAATCATCTTCTCCAACAACTGGTAGACCACTGACACCATATTTTCTCATCAATCTAATTGTCTTTCTAAGACTAGTAGTTGGATTTATATAAACTAAACTTGCACTTGCTATTTTCTCTATCCTAGTCTGCATAACCTCATTATCTCTCCTCTCGTCTAACTTTCTCAGCGTCTCTCCTAATCCTATAAAGCTAATTATATCGCGAGCAGTAACCATTGCTCTAGGCTTGTCTTTTTCGTCGACTACTGGTACGTATCGCTGGTGCGTAGAAACCATTATTTCTAAAGCCTCATAGATAGTATTCATCTCTCTAAGAGTCGGGATATGTTTATCCATTACCTCGTGAGCTGCAGCATGCATTTTCGATAAAGCCATTATAGAGAGAATATGTTTTGTAGAAATTATTCCTAAAGCTCTATCCCTATTATCTACTACTATTAATGCTCCTGTCTTCTTCCTAGCCAGCTCCTCTATGACTTCTTCTACTCCATATTCTCCCAGCAGTACCTTTGGAGGATCTCTATCCATAACATCTGAGACATAAGTATTTGTTACATACTCACATACACAAGAATATTCATCATAGCCCTTCTTCACATGGAATAATACATCATCTATAGAAAGTAGTCCTTCGAGCACGCCCTCGTTATCTACTACAACACCATACCTAACTCCTCTCTCATCTAATGCTATAATTGCATCGAGAAGCCTCATATCCTTATCTAGGACAACAGAAGGAGGATACTGACCCAGTAATAAAAGTCTACTTCTATCTCTCTGTTCCACTCTCTCCCCCATATAGGCTAGAATAGCTACTCCTAGATAAAATAGTATAACCCGTTTCCAGACAACAATTATAGCTAGCTATAGACAGATCTATACTGGAGGAACTGGTTGTTCTGCTCCACATGCTTCACATACTAATATCCAAGCTTCTTTTTTCTTACGTTCAAGCTTTGTATCTGGTGCTCCACAAGTAGGACATAGAACATACATTTTTACAAATCTCTGGATAAGACTATTAAGTGCAGAAGAAGTAACTCGTGCATGGAGCATCGCTATCCCGCTATCTTCTTCATAACCACCACTCGTACCAATCTCCTTCATAAGATACGTTAATAGGATTCTAGGCTCCCTTCTCATGGAGTTTGCAAGTTGCTTGAAATTTTTAATCAACGTCCTTCTACCGACTCTCTCAGTCTGTAACTCTGGTAGTTCAAATCTACTAGATTTACTGGTTCTTACAGTCAGCTTTGAATAAAGCCTATCAAGTAAGAACTCATAATCATATAGTATATCTGTTTCTTCTCTACTAGTCATTTCCTTCACCAAAAGCTACGTTACCTCTGCTTCTAGATCACTATATGTTTAAAACTGAATTATATGCTTACCTCTAGCAAACAGTGTTCTTAGAATCCAATTTAAAATAGTATAGATAGATGTAGTTTAACCTGGAGGGCTATAATACATTGCAGCAAGTGATGGTATACATGAAAATCATAGATACTGGTGGCGAAAGAATAGTAGCTATATGCGACGAAGACCTCCTTGGAAAAAAGTTTACAGAGAGAGGCCTAGTACTACACATAAATAAAAACTTCTATGGCGAAGAGCTGGTCCCCATAGACTATGCTATGGATATAGCTTCAACAGCTACTGTATTAAACCTTGTAGGAAGAAATACAATCAACGAAGCTATTAAACGGGGATACATCCACCCAGAAGCTATAATAGAAATCTCTGGTATACCTCATGCACAAGCTATTAAAATGGTAGAAAAATACTAGCTTCTTTCTTAAACTAGATTCAGTATATCAGCTAACAGGAATTATATAATTACAATAGGGTACTAGTCATAGACTTTAACATAGCTCGGTAGAGAAGTCATTAATTAATATACGACACTTCTAGCCTCTGCATTCTTTATCAATTCTTACGCTTCTTTCTACAAGGTATAATGTAAAGTTTCTATAGAATATTCTTACTGTATACTATGTTTTCTCCAAGTATTGTTGCTAGGATTTCTACTGATAGAATTTCTTCTATACTTATTCTAAGTGGATCATGACTAAGTACTACTATATCTGTATAACAGCCAGGCTCTAGACAACCTATATTGTTGTCGCCTAGGATTTTTGCAGACCCCCTTGTGTAGAGATAGAGTGATGTTTCTACATCTAGTGATTCATTCTTACTTATCTTGCTAAGATCTCCTCTAGTAACTGCATAGTATATTCCTTCGAGAGGGTTAGGATCTTCAACTGGTGTATCGCTAGAGAATCCTATATCTAAGCCTTGTTCTATGAATGATCTAAATGGATAGACCCATCTAGTTCTATCTCCCAGTCTTTCTTCAACCCAATAGTCACTCTTAATAAACCTAGGTTGGACAGATACTCTCACTTTTGCTCTAGCCATTTCTTTTATAATATCTGGTGGTGCTACACTTGCATGCTCTATTCTGCATCGACATTTAGACTCTATACAGCCTTTAACTACTTCATATATAGCTGCATCTCCTATTGCGTGTATAGCTAGGTCTAGTCCATACTTCTTTACATTATGTGCAAGTTTAACGATTCTCTTCCAATCTAGTAGTTTTTCTCCATATGTCGATGGTTGATCACTGTATTCTCTACGTAGCCATGCAGTTCTAGCTCCTAGACTACCATCAGCGAATACTTTTACTCCTACAACCTGTACTAGTTCGTTTCCTCCCGATGGTACTACACCTATCATATTAAGTTCATCGAAGAGCTTCCCCGATAGATATAGTTTTACTCTAGTGTATAGTAGGTTCTTCTGATATGCATTTAGATATCCTATGTAGCTTATCTCGTCAACTCCCATGTCAGAGGCTGTTGTAATACCATTTCTAGCTAGCTCTTTACTTCCTTCAACTATTAGCTCTATTGGGTCAATAGACTTCTTTACAAGATAGTACGCTTCTGTAGCTGCTTCTTCGAATAAGAGGCCTTTCTCATAGTCTATTAGTTTCTTCTCTTCCAGTTCTTTCTCTTTTTCCATAAGTTTTAATTTTTCGAGTGCTAGACTATTTGCAAGTGCTACATGTCCACATATGCGTACTAGTAAGACTGGCTTATCTTTTACAGCAGAATCTAGGTCTCTACGAGTAGGCCATCTACCTAGTCTTTCTTGATCCCATCCACGACCATAGACCCATTCTTTGAAACGTATTGCTTCTCTAGATACTACCTCGAGAAGTTTGTCTATCGAGTTTATATTCTCTAAGTTTATACCTATCTTCTTCATAGAAGTTCCAGCTAAATGTACATGGGAGTCAACAAAGCCAGGTAAAGCAACACCATCTACTTCTATTACTTCCTCTCTACAATCTAATGCATCAGCTAAACTTCTAGCGAAACGTAGCGATTTCTCGAGATCTCCTCTATACACTATCCTCCCACTCAGCGATACTAAGGACTGGACATACCTTGTTGGCTTAAATCCTGTGTAGATCTTGTCTGCTACTATAACTCTAGGACAGTATGTCTGTGTATGCATAACACATCCTCCTACATATAGTACAGCAATAATAATTATGTCCTATGTATAGTAGAGATAGATCTATTAGCCTATAAGTTGTAGCCATTAACACTTCTGGGTAGACACTAGATATGGTGTATAATAGTGCCAGTATGTATAAAATGTGGCAATACTAGGGATGAACTAGTAGCTGGAATACTCTGCGTAGAATGCTTCTTGAAATATAAAGGACTTGGATACCTACCTAATAGGCTTACTCTAGTAGTCTGTCCTAGGTGTATGAGTTTTAAGTATAATAATAGATGGATTCCACCACCTGGTAATGATATAAGTTATATCCTTCAGCTACTTGTACAGACAATATTTAAGCCAAGTGAATACATAGAATACTATAGAGTAGAAAACGTTGATATCGAGGAAGATAAGAGCAAAGCAATAGTAGGTTTATCAGCTTCGCTGAAAGGTATTAGAGAGGAAGTACATACACAATATACTGTACAGTTATCTATAAATAGACAACTATGCCCTAGCTGTT
>JALTYD010000067.1 GCA_027046525.1 Pyrodictiaceae archaeon | reverse complement strand
AAAGTACAATTACTAATATTCTAGTATTCTTATCCCTCCGTGTGGAGAAACTTTTATGAAAACAAAGAAGATAGAAAATATTCTCGAAAATCTACTAGCTCTATATATTTCGCATAAAGAAGTAGATCTTAACATCATTGGTAAATTGAATCGGCTCAAAGAAAGAGTCTACGAGGCAGCAAAAGAAGCAAGAGGCGTAGTGGTGCTCTCTACTTGTAATAGGTTCGAAGTTTATCTAGACAGTGCAGAAAAAACGACAATAGAAAATATCACAGATATTTTCAAAGAAGTAGGAGTGCAGCCTATAATACTGCGTGGTGTAAATGTTATTAAGAGGTTACTTAGGATTTCAACAGGCATAGAAAGTAAAATTATCGGTGAGCAAGAAATTTTAGGTCAAGTCAGAGAAGCATGGTTTTATGCACGTAAACGAGGTACAGCAAGTCCTTTATTGAACATGATTTTTCACCAAGCCATCGTAACAGGTAAGAATGCTAGGAAAAAAACAGGAATTGCACAAGGTAATGCAAGTTATCCCTCAGCAGCTGTATCACTGGTATTTTCTAAAATAGGAACCCTCGACAATAAACGAATCGCTATATATGGTGCAGGAAAAGCAGGTAGAGCTATTCTTAGAATCATATGCAACAAGTACATCCCTAGCGAAATAGTCATTATAACCAGGAATCCTGAAAAAGCACAAAGCAGCATAAACGCTATCTGCTCCGAAGCTAAGATAGTATCAAGACGTGAAGCAGTAGAACTTGGTTTCTTTGATGCTATATTCGTGGCAACTGAAAACCTAGAAAAACCAGGAGACATAGAGAATATGGCAAGGATTATAGTAGATCTATCTACTCCACCATCTATTAGAAGTAAAAATACCTACAATATAGAGGATCTGGATAAAGTTGTTGCAGATACAGTAGAGAAGAGGAGAAAATGGATTAAATCTGTGGAGGAATTAATAGAACATGATCTTACTATCTTTATTAACCGTTTAAAACAGAGATCAGTGTCTAGGCTTCTTAAGGTAGTAATAGATTATGCTGATAGACTCGCATGCATAGAGTCGGTAAGAAGAGTAAATAGCGCAAAAAACAGTACAGATACATATATGCTACTTAAGTCTTACTCTAAAAAACTTCTCCACCCATTAGTTATGAGTTTACGTGAAACATCTTCTAGTACATGGAGACTGGAAGAACTCATAGAAATTCTAGAAACACAGTACTCGAGAAAATTGAAAGAATTGGAAAAAATATTCGAATCGAGAATAGACAAGATTCCCTGTACTATTAAGTAAGACAAAATAGGCCTAGAAAGAAATAATAACATAAAATACTCACTAGGTCTAGAGAGACTTAGAAGCTCATCAGATACCGATGAAGTCAACATGTAACTTAAGGAGGAGCTTGTCTAGCATTAATATGGGTGTTACTTGTATTGGAGGTAGAGATAAGAAAGATTCAGAAAGTAGGAACTAGCAGCTTAGTAGTAACATTGCCGAAAGAATGGGCTAGGAAACTCGGATTTAAACCTGGGACACAAGTTCTACTAGTCGATGAAGGAGATAGTATAAGGATAAAACCAGTCAAAGAAGAGAAAAAAGCTTCTATTAAACTTGATCTTACAAAGATACCTAATAACTTAGCCTCCTCGAGCCCGCTCTGTGTGTATTTATCTGCTATTAGCGATGCTGAAGTATACTTTCCTAGTAGAGAAGCTCTAGAAGAAGCTAAGTCTAGATTTCTATACCTCATGGGTCTACAAGTCTTCGACATGCTAGAAGAAAGTAGTGCTAGAATAGAGGTATTACTAGATCCTTCTAAAGTTGATATTCCTAGATTACTAAAGACATTAACAGTTAGTGTTAGAGAATCTGCTAAGCTACTCGATAAAGTACTACATGGCGAAATAGATAGAATTAAGGAGAAGGTTGATGTAGCTCGTACACAATTTCTTAGGACACATTATATAGTTCTGAGGCATCTTGCAACACGTTACTCAGAGAGAGGAGGTATAGAGAACTACTATGTTACCTTGTCAACGAGTTATGCAGGATTTGCTATCGATTTATTACAAGAGCTTATTCTTACGTCTCTTAAACTGATTAGAGAATCTCTACCCCACACTGATTTGCAAAAGCTAGAGAAAATAGTAAAGAGTATAGAAAACAGTGGAGATCTACTCTTTAGAGTCCTCGCTCTACCCAGTGTAAAACGTTTAGCAGAGCTATATAGAGAATTATTTACTGCAAAACTACTGGCTGAGGAATTAATGGTAGAAGCTGAGTCACGGGCTGGAGCAGTAATAGGAGGCAAACTCCATGATATTATTCGGCTAATGATAATATCATCTTACGTAGCTGTATGTCGTGTCATAATAGGTGTAGCACAAAGCAACATAGAGTAGTTACTACATCTGAGTAAGTCTAGCTGGCAAATTATTCTCGCAGGATATCTCACGTAGAGATAGTTTACTACTCAGTATCAAGTTCTCTATTCTGTTTAATTCTCTTGAACTCAAGGCTATGTTTAAATAGCTCATCTTCAACAAATTTTTTGTTATTCTTTGCTAACTTGTCAACAATGTGGAGGTAACGTGCTACTCTTATAGCATCTGGTGAAATTTCAGCAAGTTTACTTCCATTGACAAGGACAAAGTGTCGTTTGTTTAATTTTTCACCTAAGATGTACTCGGCCTCATTAACACTAGCTTGTAGTGTAAAACAGTGCGGACTACCGTCGATTGTCATAACTATAACCTCTTTAGGATTATTACTCCTTATTATAGAGGCTATTTTGCCGTAGTGAAGTGGTGGTTCTCGTTCTGGACATGCAAGTAGTATAGTTGCATTATTCTTTTTCAAAGAATTGAAAATCTCGGGGTTTACATACGGAAGACACGCAGATACAATGTATAGACTTTTGCTACTATTTTTATTGCCTAGGATGGGTGTCTTCACCCACGTACTCAGTAACCATGGTAGAAAATCCGTATACCAACATCCCATTTTTATACACCGTGATGCTGTTCTTCGTATTTAGATAGTATCAGGAATGCACAATAAGATCCACACATATCACAGGAGGGGGTCTTTTTACCAAATTGATAATGTATAGACTTAGCTTTCTCCGGATCAAGAACCAGTTCTAGCATCTTATTCCATCTCAACCTAGCTCTATTTTTACTCATCTCTATATCTAATCTAAGAGCTTTTTCACCTAGCTTAACTATATCGCCAGCATGTGCAGCAATCTTCGCAGCAATTAGACCTTCTCTTACCTGCTCAGGCGTAGGAAGACTCAAATGCTCAGCTGGAGTTAGATAGCATAGAAAATCAGCTCCTTCTGCTATAGCGATAGCTGCACCTATAGCCATAGCTATATGATCATAACCTGCTGCTATATCTGTTACTAGAGGGCCGAGGACGTAGTATGGTGCACCTTTTGTTAAGCTTTTCATTAACTTGATATCTGCTTTTATTTTGTTTAAAGGCATGTGACCAGGTCCTTCGACCATAGCTTGTATGCCTTTTTCTCTAGCTGACTGTACTAGTTTAGCATTATTTATTAACTCAGCTATGTGGAAATAGTCAAGCGCATCTACTATTGCTCCTGGTCTCAGCGAATCACCTAAGCTTATTACTGCATCATATTCAGCAAAAAGCTCTAGTAAATAATCCCAGTTTTTATAGAAAGGATTCTCATTACCTGTTTCTAGCATCCATGCAGCTAGCATAGACCCTCCTCTACTAACTATCTTTTCTATTCTCTCACTTCTTACAGCTTTTTTAGCTAGTTCTCTAGTTATTGCTGCATGTATTGTCATAAAATCTACACCGTCTCTGAGATGCTCTTCTACAATTTTGATGAAGAAGTCTTCTGGTATATCTATACCGTACTTCTTGGTACCTTCGATATAAGCTTGATACGTAGGAACAGTTCCTATTGGGAGACTATCTGCTTCTATCATAATGACTTTTCTGATCCACCTTATATCTCCACCTATACTTAGATCCATTATACTATCAGCACCATATTTTACTGCAATACGTACTTTCTCTTTCTCCATTTCAACATCTACAACTGAGCTACTAGTACCTACATTAACATTAACCTTAGTTGATAATCCTTCACCAACGCCTACTACTCTATCTGTATCTCTTTTCGAATTACGTAGAATAACTATACGACCAGTAGCAAGTCTTTCTCTAAGTTTCTCAACAGAGATATCCTCTAATTTAGCTAGAATATGTAGTTCATCTGGAATACTTCCACTCCTAGCGCTTAGTATCTTGGTTCTTGCCAATAGAGCCTCCCACTCTCATAGAGTTTATAAAACCAGGTAATAAATAGTAAAATAACCGGGTTATAAGATTCTATTGAGAGAACTAGTCATAATTTATTGATTTGTTGAGAGAATTAGTGGGCCCGCGGGGACTTGAACCCCGGACCTCCGCCGTGTCAGGGCGGCGTCCTAACCAGGCTAGACGACGGGCCCTGTTCTATGCATACTCCACCTGTTAGGTGGTAGTGAAACAGAGCTATAAACTTAGCTTCATAGTAAGTTAATAGGAGATATCTACTAGCAGAATTATTAATAGAATGGTGGTAGCCGGGAGTGACCCGACCCCTGCTCATTCACCCCCGGAGACACGGGGTAGATTACAGGGGACCAGGGTTCCATTTAGGTACATAACTACTTTGACATCTAAAAAATTTGTTATA
>JALTYD010000066.1 GCA_027046525.1 Pyrodictiaceae archaeon | reverse complement strand
TACATATATTGAATAACTAGAAATAGACAACTGAGGTGCTAAGTAGAAATGGTAGGTGAAGAAAAAGAGAGAGAAAAACCACAAGTAATGGTAGTCAGATCAGAGAGCGAAGATGTAGAAGAACTAAGAGGAGTACTAAGTGCAGTATCAGAGTTTATAACACAACTGAAAGACTCAGTAAAAGAGTTTATAGATATGCTATCATCTAGTCTCGATGGAGAAAAAATAGGTAGAGAAGTAGCAGAATTCTACAAACAGCTAAGAGAGAGTGGAGTACCAGATGAATTAGCAACAGAAATGACAAAAAAATTCTTCGAAGAGAGAATGAAAGCCGCTCCTAAAATAGGCTCTCTAATAGAAGCCTTCAAAGATATGATAACATGGAAAGAAAAAGGAAGAGAAGAAAGAAGAGAAGATGTCGAAGAAAAACTAGAAAAAACAAAAGAAACACTAAGAGAACTCGATCTACCTGATGAGAAACGCCGAGAAATAGAAGAGAAAATCAATGCAGTACTAGGAGTACTAAGAGAACTAAAGAAGAAAGAAAGCTAGAGATATGAAAGAGATACATAATAGTACTTCAAATAATGTTTTTCCTCCCACTATATACTGTATACAGCTACTGACTATACGCCTAGAAGAGATACAACATCTATAGCTAGATAGCTGAGAGGTAGAGTTATTGACTAATACTAGTAGTAGAGAGGGAGAGAAGAGAGTTGATAAGATAGAAAAACTACTAGAAAATGTACTCAAGAGGCTAGAAGCTATAGAAAAACTACTACTGAGTTCTTCTCAGCATTCTTCGTCTTCTTTATCAGTAGCTGCAGCAAGATTAGCAACAGCTTTCTCCCTATCTATCGTAGAAGCTGTTGAAGCAGCAAACCGCCTCCTCTCAGTAGGTAAGTATGTTGTAGGAGACCCTATAGCACTAGCTATAGTTGAATCACTATCCGACTGTAGTCAGCTAACAATATCAGATATAGCACGACGACTAAGAATCATAAGAGGTAGAGCTTCGAGAACAACTATTAGAGAAAAAATAAGGATCTTAGAGAAGAAAAAAATAGTCGAAAATATAGGGTCTAGAGAGAGGCCCAAGTATGTTCTCAGAGAATGCCTTAAATAAGACACGTAGAATAGCTAGATGGATAGGAGTAGGTCTCCAAGTAGTAGGCCTACTTGCTGCAATACTAGGATCAGCAGTATATTTAGTAGTCTATCTACTCTTAGTTACTCGTACTAGACTCTTATTCTACAAACTCGGATTCCGCCTAGTACTTCTAACTAGGCGTCTACCGAGAAAACTGAGGAGAGAACTAGTAGATATATACGATAGAGAAATAGAAGAATACATAGTATCTATAAGAGTAAGAGACTTTACTAGAATACTAAGATACATAAAACTAGCTACTAAGTAGAAGAAGATAGAACAGCAAGGTGTAAGGATAATGAGTAGTTGTCTAAGCTGTCCCTACTGGGTTACTAGTAGAGTAGGCGGCTGCCATCTGCCCTGTGGAGAAGAAATAGAAAAACTAGTAGCTAGTAGCATAACAGCACTAGTATCACTTGTGGAAGAATACGAGCTAGAGGAATGCTGGAGAAACTACAAAGAACTAGAAGATACTCTAAGAGAGAAGAAAATACTACACTATAAACTACCAACACCAGATGGAGGTGCACCTGACCTAGAAGAAGCCTGTAAGTTAATCAGAGAACTAAAAGAGATAGAAGATAGAGGCGGTAAGATAGTATTTCACTGCTATGGTGGACAAGGACGAACAGGGACTATGATAATAGCCTACCTCGTTACTACAAAGAATATTGATATTACTAGTGCAACTAGTCTACTACAGAAAGCTAATCCATGCGCAGGACCATCATCAATCGAACAATACTACTTCGTAGAATATATATCACAGTTATGTAGCTTCTAGACAAGTAGAATTATCAGTAGAGTATCAAAGAGAGGCTATCTCGCGGAGTAACTATATACTCGTATTCTAGAGATCTACATAGCTGTATACCTATAGTATATTACGGCTCGGCTAGGCTCTTCCATCAGCATAGCCCCCTCAGCTAGGGGGGCCTTCTTTCGTCGCAGGCAATCCTCACCGCCAGTTATGAATTATATTATGCCTAGTGTTATTTATTACTACTAGTCTCTAGCTATAGCTACTCTGTTCGAAAAAATGTACAGTGTATTCCTAGGTGTGTTCTATACTCTAGCCTTAAAACAAATACATTCTACTAGTATTCTTGGTGTTATCTTTGTCTATAGCGAGACGTAGCCTACTAAGCCAGCCTTTGTTTTTCCTAGTAGCAATACTATTGCTAGTAGTACTACTGAGTATGTATTTCTCACAGCAGTCTGTAGAAACACCTACACATACAGCTACTACAACTACTTCTGGATACAATATCGTAGAGTCTAGTAATAGTTTTGCTCTAAGTATATCTAAGAAGCTCCTCCTAAGCGGAGATAATGAAGTATTATCGCCTTTTAGTATATACTCAGCATTTCTACCAGTCTATGAAGCAGCTAGTGGAGATACTAGGAGAGAAGTAGTTAGTGTATTTAAGCTACCAGAAGATCCAGTACTTGTTAGAAATAGCTACAAAGAGCTACTAGGGAGACTACTAGCAGCAGAAAATACTACGATACTAATAGCTAATGGCTTATGGTACCAAAAGGGTCTAACTCTCGAAGAAGAAACAAGACGAGCAGTAGAAGAGTTCTATAGAGCAGTAATTAGAGCTGTAGACTTCATAAGAGACCCTAATAGTGCTAGAGACGAGATAAACAAATGGATAGAAGAGAAAACAATGGGTAAGATAAAAGATACTATTGATAGACTAACAGTCTATACAAGAGCTGTCATAGTCAATACTATATACTTCAATGCTACCTGGATAAAACCATTCAACGAAATAGGCTTAGAGAAATTCCAAGTATCAGAAAATAACTATGTCGAAGCAGAAATGCTCAATAGAATAACAAGAGCAGGCTACTACGAAGACGACTTCCTAGAAGCTGTAGAAATACCATACGCAGGTGATGACTATGCTATGGTAATAGTACTACCTAAAACAAACCTGAAAGATCTACTCGAAAACCTCGATACCAAGTATCTCAAGGAGATCAGAAGCAACATGGACTGGGCAGAAGTAAATATAACGATACCGAAATTTAAAGTCGAAGAGAAATATGAACTAGTAGAAGTACTAAAAGAAATGGGTATAGTAAGACTATTTGATCCGAAGCAAGCAGAGCTAACAAACTTATTCGTAGAAGTAAAAGAAGAACTCTTTGTCAGCAGAGTGATACACCAAACATATGTTAGTGTTAATAAGTGGGGTACAGAAGCTGCAGCAGCTACAGTAGTTATTATCGAGAAAACATCACTACCAATGCCTAAGTACCAGTTTAAAGCAGATAGACCATTCTTGTTCATGATAGTACACAGAGATACTGGACTAGTACTATTTATAGGAGTTATAACTAACCCAGTAGCTGGCTAACTCTACGTCACTATTTTTTCCACCATGTTATTCTCTACTGCTAGTTTTATCTCTCTAGCTATCCTCCTACCTATCCACATAGGCTCTGCCCAGTAGAGAGCAGAATAGGGAGTAATAGAACCCATATAGTCACCTACACCTATCGTAGCCCATGAATCGAAATCAAATACTATGTATCTAAGCTCTGGAGTAACAACTCCCTCGATAGTAATAGTACCTATTGGTGGATAGCCTGTTGCTTCTCGAATAGCTCTCCCGAGCTTCTCTCCATACTCTATAATCTCCTCGAGGATATCATCTCTGATAATAACAGGGCTATTTGCTACCTGGATATAACTAGGCTCTTTTCTCCATATCTCGTTAGGAGGTACTCTAGTATATGAATCTATACTAGTCTGTAGAGGAGTATCTATACCTAGAATCTCTATACGCTCATAGACAGGACTATAGAATAGATAAGCTTGTATCTGTACACCAGCAATATACTTCTGCACAACGATATTATCTAGTGAGAAACCCCTATCTTTTAGACTACCGAGTACTCTCTCTACATCTCTCCCAGGTACTACTCTGTGTATCCTACCATGCCGTGGATCTCCAATCTTAACTATTACTAGCTCGTCGTGTGGATAAGAACTAGTGCTATATACTTCTGGCGTAGATATCCCAGCAGCTTCTAGTATACCTTGCCTCATCCTCCAGTCATGTTCTATACCTATAATAAACCTATTACCGAAAAATGGTAGACTCAGCTCTGATAAAGCTTCCACATCTAGAGATTCTATAAGACTAGTAGTAGGTACTATTATTGCATTTTGTTCTCTAAGCTCTCTCATAATCCTAGGCGAAGATAACTGATTCCAGCTATCTACAGCTAGTATACTTGTTGCTAGGCCTGGTAGCTTCTTGTAGAAGGAGTTGTTTTTCTTTCTTTTTATTAGTATCGTAGGTATATCTTCGTATCTAGCACCTAAGAGTATCGATAGAGCTGGAGGACCTCCGAGAACAGCTATTGATAAGTTTACTAAGTCGTATTCTTCTAGTATTCTTTTTCCAATACTATTATAGTTATCAATACTATCATACATTACTGTTTAATCCTCTCTCCACAGAAACACCACCCTACAAAAGCTCGTTAATATAGTTACCCTATGGAGTTTCGAGAAGAGCTCAAGTAGATACACTAGTATGTTAGAAGTCTAGAGTATTATATGTACTAGTC
>JALTYD010000065.1 GCA_027046525.1 Pyrodictiaceae archaeon | reverse complement strand
ATCCTACTGCGGGTCTAGACGTTTCCTCTGCTATGAAAATCCGTCGAGGATTCATAGAAATAGCCAAAAAAGGTACAGCTATTCTTCTCTTCTCTGAAGACCTAGATGAATTAGTAGAAATATCAGACAGGATACTAGTGATGAATAAAGGATTAATAAACCATACTGAGAATAAACCATTCAATGTTGAAGCAATAGCTCGTGCTATGGTTTCTCTGAGCTAAACATCCTCTTGGTGTAGAGATAAATGGTAGTTGATATAAAAGTTGTTGAGCGTTCCTACGAAGAGTATAGAAATCCAGTATTATTAGGACTATTAGGATTGATCGGAGGTACATTGGTATCGATACTACTTGGTGTGCTAAGTCCAATAGGATTAAGAGGTTTAGCTTCAGCTTTTTACGACTTCATAACTAGTCCGGAGTATTGGCTTATTTCTCTTCCTTATTTTGCTCCAATATCTCTTAGTGCTGCAGGTCTTGCCCTAGCTTATCAAGCCCGTTTTATTACCATAGGTTCTGAAGGCCAGATGATGTTAGGGATGATTATAGCTTTTGGTCTCTCTTACTATATTTTTTCTACGTATAGCAGCTATGTAGCTATTCCTATAATATTAGTTATTTCTGCTCTAGGTGGGCTGCTACTTGGATTATTGATAGGCTTCCTAAGGGTATACCTAGGTGCAAATGAGACGCTAACTAGCTTAATGCTTAACTATCTAATACTAAGTATTGTTAATTTCCTAGTAGCTGGTCCTTGGCAATCAGGTCCATTCACTAAAACAGAACTAGTACCCTATCACTTACGTTTATCTGACTATCTATCTGTTCTTCTAAGTATTTTTGTAATTATAATCCTAGATTATCTCTATAGCTACACTAAGATCGGTGTGTCGCTTGTAGCTATAGGTAAATCGAGAAGAGCCGCTATAACGTATGGAATACCGTTCTCTTATACAATACTTTTAGTCGCTAGTTTATCGGGCGCAGTAGCTGGCTTAGGTGGTTCTCTTTATATGTTATCAGAACAGTATCAGTTACAGAGTATAGAACAACCTCTAGGATATGGATATATGGGTATACTAGCTGCGTGGCTAGCTGGTTTACGTCCAATAGCTACTATAGCTTCTAGCTTTCTCTTATCATTATTCTACAGCTTTTCTGTTAGTTTACAGCTTTTTGGCCTGTCTTCTAGTTTCATTCTCGCAGTCGACTCGGTAATAGTACTTTCAGTCGTAATTGCAACTGTATTCTCTAGATATAAACTGGTGGTGAGACGATAGTGTTTGATCCCCTACAACTTCTATACCAAAGCTTACCATGGGCTACTACTTTATCGCTGATAGCTTTAGGGGAGATGATGCTAGAACGCAGTGGTTTAGTCAACTTAGGGTTAGAAGGTATGCTCTATTTCTCAGCTAGTCTAGCTTCTCTCTTCTCACTCTACTATGGCTCGCCTTACTATGGAATAGTCGGGGGTATTTTAGGTGGAGTTCTGCTTGCCACAATTTATGTAGTTGCTGTCATTTTTCTAAAAGCTGATCAGATAGTAGTAGGTCTTACAATTGTATTCTTGGGGATAGGTGTAGGTGATCTTGTAGGAAATATTATCGGAGGCCTATTAGCACCATCATTTACAAGGGTATCAACGAGATTAGTATTCCCGTTCTTTTCACTTCTTCTAGTTCCAATTCTACTGTATTATATTCTCTATCATTCTTGGTATGGATATGCTATAAGAGCTGTAGGAGAGGATATTCACAAGTCTTATACACTAGGTATACCAGTAACAAAAATACGCGTGCTGATGGCTCTCCTAGGCGGGATTTTCTCTGGTATTGCTGGTTCTTATTTCATACTAGGCCCTCTAGCTGGTAGATGGACTGCTGGTAGAACGCTTGGTTGGGGCTGGATTGCTTTAGGAATAGTCATTCTAGGATATTGGCATCCACTAGGCATTGTGATAGCCTCCGTAATCCTTTCTCTACTTTACACTTATCGCCCTCTTCTCCAGGCATGGGGAGTACCAGCTGCTTTTTCTGATGCTGTCCCCTACATTGCTGTAATTTTATCTCTAATAGGAGTCTCGTGGCTCTATAATAAACTTGGTGTAAAACCTCCTGCAGCAGTATGGGTAAGATAATAGCTAAATAGATGGAGAATTTTTCACCATTATTATCCTCTTTATTGTTTCTCTTAATTCTGCACCCAAAGGCCTCCCCAGTACTCTCTTGGTAGTATTACAAAAACTGCATATGTTGCTCTTTGATAGTAATCCACAGTAGCTACACTTATACACTCGAAGATTCTCTCCTACATCTAAGTTTCTCTGTATATCTCTGAGGCTTTTTTCTAGATTATTTATCCATTGGATTTTAATACCAGGTTTTTCTTCTTCGATACTATTTAGGAAAGATTTTATGTGAAACTCTATAGAGGATTCTGGCCTAAGAGGACATTCATCAACTATAAATGGCACTTTATTTGTTAGTGCTAGCAGTAGGGCTTCTTTTTCGTAGACCTTATAGAATGGTCTTAACCGTCCGACAGCAATACCATCGATGGATTTAGTAATAGGTGTGAATTTAACTAAGCTTATGTAGTCTCCACTTAGGAAGGATTTCAACGAGTAAGCTAAAATATCATCT
Organism: Pyrodictiaceae archaeon; assembly: GCA_027046525.1. Lineage (GTDB taxonomy): Archaea > Thermoproteota > Thermoprotei_A > Sulfolobales > Pyrodictiaceae > JALTYD01. The sequence continues at coordinate 2,114 of JALTYD010000065.1, read as the reverse complement.
AAATTATGGCCAAGTGCTACATAGTCAGCTTTACTCTCTAAAGCTATTAAATTTAATAAGTATCTCTTAACTACTCCACACATACTGCATGTACTTCGCCTAGCTAGTCTAGATAAACTCTTAATGTTATATGCAAGTAGGTCTTCTAGCTTAACGATAATATAATCTATGCCTAGTTCTTGGGAGTATTTTCTAACAATTTCTGAGCTACGTCTGCTATAGCCGTCTATACCAAGATCTATGTTTGTAACTAGAAGCTTAATGGGATATCTTTGTGATAGCCTCCAAAGAACCCAGGTCATTGCCATGCTATCTTTTCCGCCTGAAACAGCTAGCACTATTCTTCTGGTAGTTTCAAGTACCTTGTATTTTCTCAGAATAGATTCTACTTTTTTCTCAATATATGTTGTTAAGTGCTCTCTGCACAGTCTTAACCTAGCATATTTAATATTCGCGATAGCTTGTTTATCGCATCTACTGCAACGATATGGCATATATCATCATCTCTAACAAGCTCCACGTAATTAGCGTTTGAAGATGTATGATGGTGGAAGAGGCCTCAGAACTCCACCACGAAGTTTATCGGCTTCTGCTATTAACTTGATGGTCTCATTTGCTATCCTTATCGCATCCTCAATACCCGAATCAGGTTTAAATTCTCCTGTTAGGCGATTAGCTATTACTGCGCATATACAGCCAGAACGTAAACCATAGATGTTGGATAGTGTAAAAATAGTTGCAGCTTCCATCTCAAACCCGATAACATTCATCTTTTGGAGATCAACCAGTCTCTTTTCTACTCCACTCCATATATAATCCTTGTAGCCTCTCCTCGACTGCCCTAGATAGAAACTAGAAGTAGATGCAATTATACCTACTTTGTACTTAACTTGTAGACGCTCAGCGACATCTATTGATGCCATTACGAGATCAGGGCTAGCTACAGCAGGGTATTCACAAGGTGCATATTCTAGGCTAGCTCCATCAAATCTCACAGCACCAGTAGCTATAATTATGTTACCAATTTCTACATCTTCCCTAATAGAACCTGCAGTGCCTACACGTAGAAGTGTGTGAACACCTATCCTCGCGAGCTCTTCTATTGCTATAGAAGTAGAAGACCCCCCTATTCCTGTACTTATAGCCCCTATCTCGACTCCTCTATACTTACCCCTAATACTACGATACTCACGATGCCACTCTACTTCTTCGTAATAATCCCATGTATTCCCTATAATCTCGATCCTTCCAGGATCTCCTGGTAATAGAACATATGGTGGTAGATCTCCTTTTTCCAACCTAATATGATACTCCTTCTTCTTAATAGTAGGATGTTCTGCCAGCAATATGTATCCTCCATAGCAGTACTCGTGTTATCCTACTTCAATAGTTATCGCTGGAGAAAAGACAATATTTTTTGCTAGAGTATCTAAAGCTGTAGTTGGGATAATAGTCGTTAAATAGAGGAATAAAGCTATGGCAAAACCGCGGCATGCTGAGTATCTGCAGATAGTACAAGATATCAAGAACTGTACAAAGTGTCCTCTCCACAGAACGAGAAAGAATCCTGTTCCTGGAGAAGGTCCTATTGATACAGAGATTGTTTTTATAGGAGAAGCACCAGGTAGAAGCGAAGATGAACAAGGTAGACCTTTTGTAGGAGCTGCTGGTCAACTATTAACGAAGCTTATAGAAAAAGCAGGTCTAAAAAGAGAAGAGGTATATATAACTAATTGAAAACTTTAAACATTGAGCCATAGATATTTCATTTTGTTTTGCAAAATTAATTTATCAATTATGGTGTTACCATGTTCTCTATTGGGTCAAAGGTCACATCGGTCGGAGCTCTGATTGTCTGGAATGGGATAACAGCCACCATGTTGAGTAAGAGAGAAGTCTGGTACACGCGAGCGAGCCGCTGATCCGCGAACAACAGGAACAGCTCGTCAAAGGGAGCTGAAAACAAAGAACGTTTAGTGCTGTGGGGTCTCAACACCACTTTCGCTACGGTTATATCGACGTCGCCTTTGCTTGACCAGTCGTGGTTGCACAGGTTGGAACGGAAAAACCCCAAATGATAAGTCAGCCTAGAAATTTCGATCATACTACCTAAG
>JALTYD010000064.1:4027-4789 GCA_027046525.1 Pyrodictiaceae archaeon | reverse complement strand
GTACCAGAGTTGTCTCCTCTGCTCACAAATTTAGCTAGTCCCTCTTCTCCAGCAGTATATATCTTCTTGAAAACATCTACAGCATTTTCTGAATCTCTAATATCTGCTGGGTCTTCTCTCGGGCCTACTACTACGAAGTAGTTATAAGCGAATATCTTACCTCCTACTATGACTCCTTTCTCGATATACTCTTTTTCGAGACTAGGAGCATGTACAAATACTAGACAAGCATCTCCTCTCTCAGCTCTTCTGAGTGCTTCTCCACTACCAACAGCTATAAAGTCTATCTCTACGCTGGGAGTCTTTTCTTTGAATTTTTCTGCGAGATAGTCTAGTAGACCTGTTGCATAGAGACTAGTAGTTGTTGCTATTCTTACTCTAACAGGCTCTCTACTAGTCATAGATATGTAGATAGCTATAGCTACTATAAGAACCAGGAGGAGAACTAGGTACTTTCTATCCAATACTATCTACCTCTCTACTAGATTCCTATCTTATTACTCTGTATACTAAGATATTTATCCGTTATCGGATATCCGATAACCAGATCTAAGACTACTATATAAACACTAGCACGAGAAATAATAGATACAATAGTGGAGGAAGAATTTGTATAGAGGACTCTCAGCAAAATACACAGTTGTACTCGAGAAAGACGGAGAAGTAGTCTTTGACCAACAACTAGCATCTATACTAGAAGAGATAGAGAAGAGAGGATCAATACTATCAGCTTCGAAAACTCTTGGAATACCATACTCTAGA
>JALTYD010000064.1:0-4017 GCA_027046525.1 Pyrodictiaceae archaeon | reverse complement strand
AGAACCTGGGAGCTACTGAGTAGAACAGAGAAGATACTAGGTGTAAAACTAGTAGAGACAAAGAAAGGAGGAGTAAAGAGAGGAGGAACAACTATTACGAAAGAAGCTAGAGAACTATTGAGACAATATAATGAAGCACTAGCAAGACTAGAGAGATGTATAGGTGTAGAAGTAGCACCTAGGAAGACAGTAGCACCTAGAGAACCTAGTCTAGTAGTAGCATATAGTCATGATCCACTCCTAGAGCTCTTAGTAGAATCGCTGCGAGATAAGAGACAAGCTATCGAAGCTGCTTGTATAGGTTCTGGACTCTCGGTAGCTATGTTATCACTTGGAGAAGCAGATATAGCTTGTATCCACCTCTTCGACCCAGAGACAAAGACCTATAATAAACCATACCTAGAGAGATACTGGGTGTACGACCCAGTACTACTTGGTGGATATAAGAGACAGTTAGTATTCATCTACAGGAAAGAGCTAAAGTATACTAGCTGGGAGGAGATAGTCCTAGATATTCTTAGTGGAAAACTAAGACTAGCTAATAGGAATAGAGGATCTGGTACTCGTATATATCTAGACTATATCCTAGAGGAGATCGCTAAGAAATACAACATCAGAGATAAGAAGATAATAGGCTATAGTAGAGAGTACTGGACACATAGCGAAGTAGCAAGAGAAGTAGCTCTTGGGAGAGCAGATACAGGACTTGTACTGAGAAGTGTAGCTGAGAAATACGGGCTTCCATGGATACACTCGACTTGGGAGAACTACGAATGCTACACAGTACCTAGTAAGAAGAATCTAGCACTAGTAGAAAGCTTTAGAGAAAAGATATCATCAGAATGGTTTCTACACCTACTAGAATCAGCAATAGGGTATAAACCCCTAGAGTAGTCTAGTACCTAAGGCGACAACGAACTAGTAGACATGGTTATATTTAATACTATGCTAGATTACTACCATAGAGAGATGGAGTTAGAGGGATAATAGTGGATACGCTAGCTAAGGAAGAAAAAGAAAAAATACTTAGAACTCTAGAACGTGATAAAGAATTCCGTTATACTGTTATGGGTCTTCTTGGTTTTAGAGAAGTTCTAGATAGGATTACTGGGATTGCAGAAAGACAGCAAGCCCTAGAAGAAAGATTCGCTAAACTAGAAGAAAGATTTGCTAGATTAGAAGAAAAATTCGTAGCTCTAGAGAAAAGACAAGAAAAGCTAGAAGAGAGATTCGTCAGAATAGAAGAAAGATTCATAGAACTTAGAGAGAGACAGCAACAACTAGAAGAGAGATTTGCTAAGCTAGAGGAGAGATTTATAGCTTTAGAAGAGAGATTCGCTAGATTAGAAGAAAGAACTACTAGAGTAGAAGAAGCCCTAGTTGGACTCCAGAAAACACTAGCTACTATAGCGCATAGATTCGGGGTTATGAGCGAAGTAGCTTTTAGAGAAGCACTAGCTGGTGTACTAGAAGAATTCTTTGGCGCTAAAGCTCATCGCTGGACATACTATGACGAGAAAGGATTTGTCTATGGTAGGCCCTCAGAAGTAGAAGTAGATGTAGTAGTACATGATAATATACACATACTAGTAGAGCTAAAGAGTAGAGCTGACAGCGGAGATGTACTAGAGCTAACACGTATAGCTAAGCTATACGAGGAGAGAGAAGGTGTTAAGCCAGAACTAGCTATTGTAGCTGGCTTTGTAGACTCTAGAGCACGTAAACTAGCAGAAAAACTAGGTGTAAAGATATATACCTATTCAGAGAGCCAATAGTGCTTAGTAGTTGTCAGAGGAAAAGAATCTTCTCCTAAACTCTCTGTTATGTAACCTATACTATTCTCTACGTATTCTATCACTATACCGAATAGAGTCTTAGAGCAACTAGCTATATAGTTGTTTACAGAGAAAGAAAAAAGGAGAGAGGGAGAGGGATAAAATATCCTAGATTGCTAGATTTCTATCCTTACACCACTTATCTTTACCTTTCTAATAATCTCTCTTGCCATTTTTACTATGTTTTCTAGTGTTGAGGGGGCCCACTCAATATATATTATAGTTAGGACTTTAGTCCTAACATGGATCTCAACTATTCTGTTATACTCTGGGCAGTTGTAGAAAGAAGCATAGTTAACCATATCATTATAGTCTATTTCTGCGATAGGAATACACTTAGCTTCTTCTCTAAGGAACTTGGCTATGCTAGAGGTAGTGAGTCCGCTCCATCTCATTCCATCTTCTCTAGAAGTTATAGAGCCAGATTCATACCTCCTAAACACAGACTTGAATAACAGAATATCTCTAGTCTCTAGAATTCTAGCCTTTATAGCTTTAAACCATAGATAAACTCCCTCTAACTTCATCCATACTCTTAGAGATGTTTCTGACAAGATATCAGCAAATACTGCAATAGCAGTGAAGATGAAGTTATATAGATTCTCAACTAGGCTAAACTTGTAGCTATAACTACTTCTACTCATAGATTACACCAGTAGTAGAAGCATACTAGAGTAGTAGTCTTCCAGAACAGTATTAGAGTCTATCCTAGAGTAAATTATCTTGTAGATTCTGTATTTATTATTTTCTCCTAATGTGTAATGTATCTATGAGCTAGATAGTGTATCTAGTATTCGTCTTGCTACTAGTCTTTTATGCATCTTAGGTATCTCTAGTGGTTCTCCACTTCTCTTTACTATAAATACATGGTTTGTTTCTGTACCGAATCCAGCTCCTTCTTCAGCAATATTATTTGCTACTACCATGTAGAGATTGTATTCTCTTAGTTTCTCTCTAGCTTTCTCGATAAGCTCTCTAGTTGTCTCTACTGCTTCTGCTGCAAAGCCTACATGGAGAGTTTTAGGAGAAGTTTTTACTGCTTCAGCTACTATCTTAGGTGTTGGTTCTAGCTCTAGCGAGAATGGACCTTGTCTCGAAGGTATTTTTCCTACTTGTTTATGTCTAGGTTTGTAGTCTGCTACTGCTGCTGCATAGAATGCTACATCTATATTGTCTATTTCTAGTACTCTAAGTACTTTTTCTCTCATTTCGTTTGTTGTATCTACTCTGTATATCTCGTCTATATAGTTCCTCCATTCTCTCGGAATACTAGCTGTTAATGGACCATGTACTAGTACTACTTCTGCTCCTCTCCACTTAGCTTCTAGTGCTAGTGATAAACCCATTAATCCAGTAGATGGATTTGTTATTATTCTTACTAGATCTATATACTCTCGTGTAGGCCCTGCTGTTACTAGTACTTTCTTCCCAGAGTAGTCTCTATCTCTACTTACTACTGCTTCTACCCACCAAGCTACTAGCTCTATGGGTGGGTATTTAGCTCGTCCACTCTCAACTACAGGGTGCATAAGGTAGATTCCTTGTTCTCTGAGTTCTTCTACTAGTTTTGTACTACGCTGCCACATACCAGTATGCATTGCTGGTACTACGAGTACTTTTTTCCCAAGACCTAGCATCTCCTGCGCCATAGCAGATACTATTGTTTTTGCACTATAGCCTGCTATCTGAGATATTGTCTCTAGAGATGCAGGAGCTACTACTAGAGCATCACATAGTTTTGCTAGTGAGACATGTTCTACTGCTCCAGTCATATCTGTTACTACTGGTAGTCCTGTAGCCCACTCGAATAGAGTTGGTGATACTAGCTTTGTAGATTCTGGAGTCATTACTACTCTAGTGATAGCACCCATCCTCATTAGTGTCCTAGCTAGATCTACACTCCTGTATATAGCAGCACTAGCTGTTACACCAAGTACTATACATTTATTCTTGAGATCGCCTTCTCCCTCGCCTATAATCTCCCAGCTTGGATGTAGTTCTGCCCATAGATAAGGCTCTCCTAAGCCCACTACCTAGTCCCACGAGTATATTCTATACTGTGGTAAATAATAGGTTGCCTAGAATAGGGGGCATAGACTAGGAGGGGGGAGAGAAAAAGAGCTATGTTCTGAGTTTTCTTAGCACGAAATATATTATCCCTATTACAACTAGTACTACTAGT
>JALTYD010000063.1:12382-19905 GCA_027046525.1 Pyrodictiaceae archaeon | reverse complement strand
GTATAATATCATCTTAGTAGATGAATCCAAAATATCTAACCAGTTAGGCGAGAAAGATAAACCTGTTCCGCTTGATGTTATACCTCCTGTTTTAGAATCAGTTGTTGAAACTCTTAGAGCACGAGGTATCAAAGCAGAGATAAGAAGTGAGTGTAGGTGTAGAGATGGCCCAGCTTGTAGTGATATAGGTGGCTACGTTATTGATACATGGCCTTGGAGAGTAATCAACCCCATAGAGTATGAGTCGCTTCTCGATACTATTCCAGGAGTTATAGGCCACGGATTATTCATAGGATATATTGATAAGGTCTTAGTAGGCTATACTGAGAAAGAGGTCGAAGAAAAGATATGCAAGAGGACAAGAATAGCACTCCATCTACGAGAGAAAATAAAGCAATATCAGAGATCCTAAAGGAATCAATTAAACGTGCTCTAGAAGCACCATCGCCAGATGCAATAGCTACATCATCTCTCTTCAAGACAGTACTAGTAGCCCGACAACCTACAGAAATATGGATCGTTATAGGCAAAGACTCTGACTATATAGTTATTCCTAATACTTACTGTAGCTGTCCACATTTTCAGATAAAAATAGTGTATCGCCTAGCAGATGAACCTTGCTATCACCTAGTTGCAGTAGAATTATCAAAGAAAGAAGACAGATACTACGACTTGACTAACCAAATTGACGAGGAAACTCTCTACAACATACTGTATGAAGCTCTAGCTGTAGGACGTTCTTCTTCTCTCAGAAGAATACTGTACGAAGATATAGAACCCTAACTCCTAATAACTAGTAACTAGGTACTAACAATGGCCTGAAGAACAGGGTTGTAGGAGATGAGCAGAGACAACAAAAAACCACAGTATAGGAGTGAAGAAGAAATTGTAAATACTATTACTGCCCTAAGAGACGAGATCAAAGAACTTAAAGAACAACGATATCTACTTATAGACGATGTTAAAAAGCTTAGACTAGAAAGAGCTAGACTAATAGAAAGAGCTAAGACACTCAGAGAATACTTAGTTTCTCTAAGATCAAAGAAAAACGAACTAGTAGAAGAAATAAGGAGTCTTCGGCAGAAACGTAAAGAGCTTTTTGCTAGAATAAACAACATCCTAAGTGAGCTAGAAGAGACAAAACGTATTGCTTCTCAGATAGGACCATACGCTAAACGGAGTTTATCATCTGTAATGAAGAAGATAGAGGAGCTAGAATGGAGACAACAAACATCAATACTTTCTCTCGAAGAGGAACGTAGGATAATAGAAGAGATCTCACGACTAGAAGCTATGCTTGAGAAAATGCTACAAGCTAGGCAACTATTAAATATATTAACAGAGAAAAGAGCAGAACTTGTTAGTCTTCGTTTACAAGTGAAAAGTATAGGTAGAGGGATTAGAGCAAGAGGAGAGAAGATAGATAGAATAAACGAAGAAATTAAGAGAGTGAAATCGGAACTAGACGATCTCGGCAGCCGTATAGATAGCCTAAAGAAACAAATAGAGGAAATATCTTCTAAAATAGACACTCTACAAAATAAAATAAACGAAAAAATATCACTGCTCAGAACCCTCAACGAAGAGCTAAGGAACCTACAGATAAGGAGAACTAGGAGTAGGCTAGAAGCAATATATAGAGATAAGAGAGAAAAGATAAGGAAAAAACTAGAAAGGGGCGAACCACTAACTATAGATGAGTTACAGTTGCTATACAGTAGTAGTCTAGATGAGCTAGGCTCTGAGGACGTAAGAAATGAGTCAGAGGACAAAGAAGCTACTCGTACTAGCAGTTGATATCGATGCAGATATAGAAGTAACTAATCTTTCTACTCCTATTTCTGGCTATGAAGAGCTTCTAAGAGCAGCAACTATCTTTGCTATAAAGAAGCCACAGGACGCTGATGTAAATGTTCTTTTTACTACACTTAGTAAAGCTAAGATGTTAGAAGAGAAAGGCTATAGAGCTATTCCCGCCCTTGTCTCTGGAAGTAAACTAGGTGGTACAGAGGCCCTCATTAAAGCACGTACTGAAGTAGAGCAACTAGTAGAACGTTATAAGCCTGATGGAATAGTACTAGTCAGTGATGGATCCGAGGACGAGCTTCTTCTACCGATGCTCTCATCAATTGCACCTGTATATGGTGTTGAAAGAGTCATAGTCGAGCAACATCGAGGAGTAGAAGAAACATATATGTTATTTGCTAGGTACCTCAGAAAAGCTCTAGAAGAACCTAGGTTTGCTAGAATCTTCTTAGGGATACCCGGTACAGTGCTTATCGTTGTATCAATCTTTGCTCTACTAGGTGCTCTCAGAGAAGCTCTACTCGTAGGTATACTAGTATCTGGTATATTCATGGTTATTAGAGGATTCGGCCTGGAAGACAAAATAGTGAGTACAGTTACAGAAACACCAGTAGCTATAGTGTCATATACGATAGCAATAGCATCTGTTGCTATTGGTGTAGGTCTAGTAGCATCACAGCTACTAGGTGGCGAACAACTAACACCACCTCTTCTATCAAGTACATTACAAGTATCAAATAGGATCTTTGGTTTTGCAGCTAGTATTGCTATACTTGGTCATGCTCTCTCAAAGTTTATGTCAGGGAGTACACAGATAGGGCGCGAAGTAGTAGCACTAGCTGCAGTAATAGCTGCTGTGGCAATAGTAGGTAAAGTTGCAGAAGCACTAGGTAGTATGGAGAGTTTTAATGCAACAGAGTTTGCAACAGCACTGATTGATGTAAATTTCGCACCTTACGCTGTAGCTAGTATCGTACTAGTATCAATTATCTGGAGGCTAGCTAGTTATATCGATGAAGCACTAAAACACTTCAAATAGACTCTATGCTCCAAATCTTCTATTCCTACTAGCATACCACTCTATAGCTCTATGGAACTCATCTATAGTGAAATCTGGCCAGAGTGTATCCGTAAAGTAGAGCTCAGAGTAGGCAATATGGTATAGTAGAAAACCGCTAATCCTATACTCACCCCCGCTCCGTATGATGAGATCAGGCTCTGGTAGATCTCCAAGAACTAGTAGCTTTCTTACATTTTCTTCATCAATATCTTCAGCCTTGATACTAACTTCTCCTCTAACTATCCTCTTCACTAGGTCTATAATCTCCCACTTACCTCCATAACAAGTACCTACTACCAGAGTAAACGGTCCGTTTAGAGCTGTCTGTCTATTTGCCTCTAAAAGCTTTGAAGCTATACTATCTGGTAGTAGGTTAAAATCCCCAGTAAATAATAATCTAACACGTCCACCACGTACTCTGTTGTCTTCGAGAAGTTCTTTGACTGCCTTTATTAGTATTCTATGTATGTATCTCAGTTCTTCTTTTGGTCTCTTTAGGCAGTTCTCTCTAGACAAACCATAGAAAGTTAATACTTTAATCCCTAGCTTCCATGCTTCGTTGGCAATAGTTTTTGCTACTTCGTATCCTCTTATGTGACCGAACCATGTTGGTAATCCCTTCTTGAGTGCCCATCTTCTATTTCCATCTGGTATGATCCCTACATGATAGGGTATTTTTCTCATGACTCTAGTTACCCTCCTACTTCTGCTACATAGTTCTTCGCTAATTCTCTGTCTAGTTCTACTAGATGTTTCCCCTAGAACCTAAATTTTACAATAATATTTAAGCAGTATTGAACTCGTTTAGGACAATACCGAATAGCATCTATACCTATGTTAATTAAAGATCCAACGACACGCTCTAAGACTCTCGGTGTAAGCACTTTGTCTAGTAAGCTCGTAGTAGGCAAAAAAGTAGAGAATTTCACCTTAATAGATACAAATCTCAATCCAATACAACTAAAAGATCTACTCCATCAAGGTAAACCAGTAGTCTTATTATTCTTTCCCGCAGCATTTAGTTCAATTTGCACAAAAGAACTCTGTACATTTAGAGATAGAATGGCTCAACTCGATAGAACTAATGCAATAGTTGTTGCAATAAGTACCGATAGTCCATGGTGTCTTAGAGAATTTGCTGAGAAGAACAGGCTTAACTTTACTTTACTAAGTGATTATAATAGAGAAGTTATAACTAGGTATGGTATCTACCACGAAGAAATCGCAGGTCTTCGTCTACTAGCTAAGAGAGCTGTACTTATACTAGATCAGAATGGAGTACTACGATACAAATGGGTTAGTGATGATCCAAGAATAGAGCCTGACTACGAGAAAGTCCTAAGAGAGACTGAAAGAATCTTTAAATCTTAACAGGCTAAGTCAGTAGAGTGTTCTCTCCGGGTTCATCTACTATTTTTTGTGGTAGCTTTTCTACTTTGAATATGCCAATTCTAGAATCTTTATACTCATTATTAGGTTCGATTATCTCTAATAGTTCTACATTTGCTCCTAGATCCTCGAGTATGTATTTTAGATCTTCGATCCAATCATTAACTCCACATGTTGTACAAAAACTACCTTCAAATAAAACAGCTACTATGTTGTTCCACTGTCTTAAGAAACGAGCAGTAGACTCTGGGCTACGATACCTATTATAAATTTTAACTCCTACCTCAACAAATTTTCTTATTTTTTTATCTTCTTCAGTAGGAGATCTTTTTTCTCTCAGTGGTGTTCTCAATAGTTCTTCCCACTTACTCATTTCTACTTATACCTCTCCTCGATGAGTTTTTTACTCCACTCTAGTTTGTTAAGCTGGTTAGTTGCTTCCTCTATATCTTTAACTGTATCAATACTTCTCCAGAACACATTCACATATTTATGACCAATAATTCTACCTTCTTCTGATAGTCTAGGGAAAACCTTCTTTTCTATATCTCCTCTATGCGGCAGATATTCAAGTATTTCTGGCCTAAATACATATATCCCAGCATTTATCCAGTAGTTTAGTGTTGGTTTCTCTACAAATCTTCTCACGGTATCGTTCTCGTCTATTTCAATTACTCCGTAGGGGCTTCTCAGAGGGACTAGGGCTATTCCTGCTAGTATATCTTTCTTCCTTAGAATCTTGTTGACAAGCGGTTTTACATCTATATTTGTTATTATATCTCCATTAAGTACAATGAAGTATTCCTCGTTTACTACTAGTTGTTCAGCATTCTTAATAGCTCCACCTGTACCCAGAGGTTCTTCTTCAACAACATATGCTATTTTTACTCCAAGTTTTTGTCCTGAACCTAGTCTTTCGATAAGTTTTTCCCACTTATACCCGGCTAATACGACGAAATCTCTGTATCCCATGTTTTTCATATGAAGTATTTGCCACTCTATTATAGGGAGATCTCCGACCTCTACAAGAGGCTTGGGTTTCTCTTCTGTGTATGGTCTAAGACGTTTACCCATACCACCTGCGAGGATTAATACTTTCGACAATTAGACCGCCAATAAATAACTTATAGCTAAGAGAATATTAACTAGTCCCTCATAGTTATGACAACGGGTTTTAAATCCTAGTAATAAGTGTATCTCGTGGGAGATAAATTGACCAGGGGCATCAAGCCAGCGATAGAAAAACCATGCAGAGTTGTCGCTATTCTAAGTGGTGGTATGGATAGCTTTAGTTACATGGTTAAATGGCTTTCAAGAGGCTGTAAAATACATGTCTTTACATTTAACTATGGTCAAAAAGCACAGACTGAAATAGAAGCTGCAAAGCGTATCATAGAACGTGTATCAGAACTAGCAAGAAAACTAGATGGATGGGGATCAATAGTTGAACATAGAGTTATAGATATGTCTTTTATGTCAAAATTATGGAGTGGCACGCAGTTAACAGATCAAGATATTGAGGTTGAGAGAGAATATACACCTTCAGTAGTAGTACCTATACGTAATGCTGTAATGATGTCAATAGCAACTGCATATGCCTATACATTAACAGCAAAGTACCCTACAGATAACATATATGTTATTATCGGTTCACACTATGACGATATTAAGCCAAGAGATGATACTTGGGAGCCTCTCTATCCCGATTGTTCACCAGAATGCCTAGAAGCTCTCCAAACAGCATTCCGTTTGTGCCATTTCCGTGGAGAAAGAAGAATAGAGATCTGGAGTCCTTCTAGGGAAGGAATGACTAAGTACGAGAATTTACGTAGCTCGTACGAACTAATAGGTGATATTATATATAGTACATGGAGCTGCTATCTCAGCGGTAAATATCACTGTGGTAGATGTGAGAGCTGTATAAATAGGCATATTGCATTTAAGAAGTCAAAAATACCTGACTGTACACAGTATGAACATCCCCCAGGTGATCCAGACGAGTTCGTTAAGACAGAGGATTATTATATCCATAAATCTTGTCCAAGAATTACATAGTAGTAATTTAGTAGTAATTGTGGAAATTGCTAGTAACTTCGGGGAGGACATAGAAGAGAAGGACAATCCATACATCCTTTTTCTAGATGCCCTCTATGTATACAACAGGTAGCTATTGCTGTACCTTTTTTATCGAATAACTCGATTAATAGATATTCTCCTTCTAATCTGACACTAGTTCTACTAGGTTTTCTGACAAGTTTGTCTATCTCGATCTTATACTCTTTTTCTTTGTATCTAACAACTAACTCAGCTTTATATAGGGTTGTTTTTTCTGATGAAGTTTTTATAATATCGGCAGTATAAGTAGTATCTGACATATGCTTCCCCATTTATTAGGCTAGATAGTATAGACTATAAACATACTTCTGTAGAACTAGAGTACATCTAGTATAAATTTTCCATTCTCATAGATTAAGTCTCCATCTAGATATACTTGATGTTTCTTCAGATTTTTTATCATATCCCAATGTATACTAGATTTATTACGTCCCCCAGTTTCTGGATATGATGAGCCAAGAGCTAAATGCATAGTACCCCCTATCTTCTCGTCGAATAAGATTTCTTTCGTAAACCTGGTTATAGAGTAGTTTAGCCCAAATGCAAGTTCTCCTACTCTCCTAGCACCTTCATCTGTTGTGAGCATTTGTCTAAGAAAATCTTCTCTCTTTATAGCCCGGCTTTCTACTACTTCTCCTTTCTTGAAGACTAGCTTTATTCCATCAACTTCTACTCCCCGCCAGATAGCTGGGTAGTCGAACTCTATGTAACCCTCTACACTATCTTCTATCGGTGCTGTGAATACTTCTCCACCTGGCATATTGTGTTTGCCATCATCATTTACCCACTTTCTTCCAGCAATTTGTGCATAGAGCTTAACTCCTGGACCTTCTATGTTTATCTCTCTCCCCTTTGATAAAACTAGTGCTATCTTATCCTGCTCTCTTGCTTTGCTAATCCATGCTTTAACTGGATCTTCTTTATCGAGCATTAATGCTCTATATACAAAATCCTCATACTCGATCATACTCATGCCAGCTTCTTGTGCTAATGCTCTAGTAGGGTAAGGTACTACTGTCCATCTTATTTGACCTTTAGCACTCCTCTCTAGAAATATCTGGTGTAGTGAGTAACGAGCTCTAGATCTTATCTTTGTTCTCTCCGGATCAACATCAGAGAGATATTTTGTATGACTTGGGCTCAAGATATTTAT
>JALTYD010000063.1:2050-12372 GCA_027046525.1 Pyrodictiaceae archaeon | reverse complement strand
TAATAGTTTTCACTATAGCCTCCTCTATAGGACTTACATGTTCTAGAAGATCTTTTTCTGCATACTTGTAGAAAATTTCATCTAGTATTTCATCTCTGAGTACGACTATAACTGGGTATCCTCTCCTGGCTACAACTTCCCTATAGATACTTCTAATTAACGGTAAGGCTTCGATTCCTCCTGTAATCGATACTTCATCGCCTTTGCGTATACCTACGCAATACTCTGTGACGAGCCTTGCTAACTTATCTACTAAGTCTACTCTTAGGCTCAATAAAGGCCACCATTCATATCGTACTACAATCCTAGGTTACCTGAAGTATATTTGTATTACTCTATAGATGCTACCTTGTCCTTCATATTTGTTTCTTTCTCGAGGAGAGCACCAATTTTAAATAAAATGTGCTCGTCCAAGTATCTAGCCATAAACTGTACTCCTATCGGGATATTCCCGATGAAACGTGCTGGTATGTTTATTGCTGGGAGACCAGAGATGTTTGCTAATACTGTTGCAAGATCTAACATATACAACTTGATAGGTTCATTAATTACTTCCCCTAGCTTTGGCGGAGGCGATACACATGAAGGTAGTAATATGGAGTCTGCATCTCTTAGTAGTTTTATTAGCTTATCTCTTATCAATCTACGTAGTCTAAGAGCCTTTACATAGTACTGATCACGGTATCCACTACTCAACATCCAGGAACCCAGCATTATTCTTAGTTTAACTTCGGTTCCGAAATACTTCCTCCTAATTCTAGAGTAGTATTTTGTCCAGCTAGTCCATTCTTCTAGTTCTTCTTTAGGTCCGAATCTAATTCCATCATATCTAGCTAAATTACTACTAGCTTCTGACATTGCAATAACATAATAGGAAGGAAGACTGTACTCTACAATATCTTTTCCTAGCTTTCTAAAAATAACTTCTATTTTATAGTCTTGTAGGATATCGATAATGTACTCAATTGTATTAAGAATATTGTCATCGACAGACTCACCAACTTCAAAGAAATCTTCTATTACTATAACTTTCATGTTGCGTAACGGTTCTCCTACTATTTCCTCTGAATACTTAATATTAATTTTTTTAATCATTGTAGAATCTTTTTCATCGAATCCTGTGATTATACTAAAAACTGTAACTAGATCTTTTATATTCCTAGCCATAGGACCTATTTGTTCTAGACTATCAGCATATGCTACTAGTCCGTAACGTGAAACAGTGCCATAAGTTGGCTTTAGTCCATAAACCCCAGTCCATGATGAGGGCAGTCTAATACTTCCACCTGTATCACTTCCGAGGGCTATAGTAGCAAATCCAGCTGCTAGAGCAGCTGCACTTCCACTACTACTACCTCCTGGTACACGGGCGAGATCCCATGGATTCCTAGTAGGCCCAAATGCGCTATTTTCGCCAGTTGAACCCATTGCAAATTCATCCATATTCGTTTTACCTATTATGACCGCTCCCTCCCTTACTAGTCTCTCTACAACTGTTGCATTATAGGGTGCTATGTATTCTTTTAGCATTAGAGAACCACATGTTACTGGTAGGTTTTCTACATGAATATTGTCTTTAATGGCAACTAATATTCCTGCTAATCTGTACTTTTCTGGGTTTTGTCTAGCTCTCTTGATATATGTCTTCATATCTTTTAGAACATCTTCCTTTGGTCTTAATGTAATAAATGCATTTATTCTTGGTTCCTTCTTCTCTACTCTATAATAGACTTCCTCGACATAGTCTTCAGGCTCTACTTCTCTATCAATTAACATTTCTCTAATCTTATATGCTGGTTTCTCATACAATCTATTTCTAGGCACTTTTCCGCTCCATACCTTATCGTGAAATTAAGACAAAATATAGATTAGATCTCCGAATCTATTTAAAGCTACGATAAGGTTATCAAGCTATATAATTAAACATAACATGACAGTAAAATACATACACCTAGGGGGACAGTAATGGAGATGATAATAGAAGCAGAGTTACTAGGCGGATTCTCTAGGAGTCCTAGGCTACGTAGAATTCTACGGAGATACGAAGAAAAAGCAGATACTAGCTTCGTCGAAGTAAATAGAGTCATATGGGAAGAAACAATACTACTAGTAGGTGTACAGCTAGGAGCTAATCTTACATCAGTTGTTGACCCCATGGTAGAATTCCATGATCCTCTAAGACCATTTGTAGAAGCATGGAGAAATGTCTCTATAGATGGTCTCTTAAGATGGTTCGATAATAATTACTTCTATCGAGTACCTATTTTCGTAGACTTACCTGATCCTAGAAGACTTGTAACACCACAACGAACTAAACAGCTACGTGAAGTCCTACCGCAGAAAACGAAGCTAAAAATAGTACTCCCCGGTCCAATTACATTTGCTAGACTATCACGTTATCCTCAGAATATAGATTATGTAGAACTAGTAGATAGTATAGCATCAATTCTGAGACATGAAGTATCTAAATCTGCAGAAAATGGTGCTAATATAGTACAGCTTGATGAGCCATTTCTAGGAGATGTAGATGCATCAGTTGATGATGCTATACTAGCAGTAGAAACTATTCACAAGATTATAAAACAAGTCAATATAGAAACACGATTAGCAATACCGTTTAACGTGCCCTCAGAGGATGTTTTTAAAGAGCTACAAAACTTAAAAGTAGATTATATTATTCTAGATTTTGCAGATTATCCAGAGAGAGCACTTTCACTAGCCAGAAAATACAGTCTAAAAGCTCTAGGTCTAGGGATAGTAAATGCTAGAGATATCTACCTCGAGCCTTATGAAAAAATCTCTAGGATAGTCAAAACTATTCTTAGAGAAAAACAAATAGATAAAATCCTCCTCACAACGTCAAGCTGGCTAAATCTTGTACCGCAGGAGTACGCTATACGTAAGACAAACTTACTCGGAGATCTATATAAGAGGCTCTTAGACGAACTTAGTAGTACAGATACTAATGGGGTTAAAGAATGGGCATCAAAGTAAAAGTACTGGGAAGAGGGACATACGAGATAGAGTATCGTAATGGAATGAGAGTATCAGATGTTTTTAAGAAACTAGGTCTACTCAGTACTGAATATGTTGCAGTAAGGAATGGCGAAGTCCTCATTGAGGATGAGAAAGTAAACGATGGAGATGAACTAGTTCTCTACGCGGTGGTATCTGGTGGTTAAATGCAGTATCTGTGGACGACGAGCAGTTTATACTTCAAGAACATCAGGACATAGCTACTGTAATAGACACTTTACCGATTATTTTAGCAAAAAAGTTCGTAGAACAATTAGAAAGTACCAATTATTTAGACCAAATGATCATATAATTGTAGCAGTATCTGGCGGGAAAGATTCTTTAGCTCTTCTCCACTTCTTAAAGAAACTCTCTAGATATTCACCCAGGTGGAAGATTACAGCTCTACTAGTAGATGAAGGTATAAGTGGCTATAGAGATATCACCATTAAGAGATTCCAAGAAATAGTATCTGATCTTGCAATCAACTACGAGATAGTGAGTTTCAAAGAAGAACTAGGATATACACTAGACCAAGTAGTATCTAGCAAACACGGAAAAGAATACCTACCGTGTACATATTGTGGAGTCTTTAGACGATATCTACTAAATAAAGCTGCTAGAAAAATAGGTGGTACTGTAGTAGCTACTGCACATAATCTAGATGATATCATACAGACCTATATTATGAACATAATAGGCAATGATTGGGACAAAATAATTAGATTAGCGCCGATATCAGGTCCAGCTACACATCCACGACTAGTTAGAAAAGTAAAGCCCTTCTATGAGATCTTAGAGAAAGAAACTACTGTATATGCCATCATAAATAATTTATACACAGGTTTCGAAGAATGTCCTTATGCTAGATTGAGCTTACGCTGGTATATAAGAAGATGGCTTAACGAACTAGAAGAAAAAAGACCGGGTACAAAATACGCTATACTTAATAGTCTTCTATCTATACTAGATATACTGTCTAAGAAGACGAATCTGAGCCTAAATGAAGAGATAGATACTTGCATTTTCTGTGGCGAACCATCTGCAAATCCAATATGTAGAGCTTGTGACTTAAAAACTAGACTTAGTAGCATAGAGCTAAATCCTGATGCTCATAAGAGAATAGATGAACTCAAACATCTTTTCACCAATAAATATCGTATCTTACCTATTACGAAACAACATTACACAACCTAGGCAAGACCTATCCCACTACTCACCACAGAATGTACTCGTACATATTTATCTAAATAATCCTATAACTCTTCCCCACTACACCAGCCTCAATACCTCCCCTTTTGGGCATCTACCAATACACCTATCTATCAATTTATACCATATTAGAGGAGGCTATATACTACTGGAACAACATTATCTAATGCTGAGCTTCATATAGAGGTATGTAGAAATGAAACAGATAGATAGCATCGTAGACGATACGACTAGGATTTCTCTCCTTATTTCACTCTTAGTATTCTTAACAATGACATCAATAATATCATATACTATCAAGCCTCATCAGCTCTTATTAGAAAACTATACTGTTTTCTTAGCTATTTCTATCACATGTACTACTATAGCTACTATACTCCTTGCAGAGAGAATTGATGATTTTATCAGATATTATAGTGGTCTTATTCAGAAACATTCTAGTATTCTTAATACAGATGATCAAAGAAAATTAGTGTTGTTTGAGAACAGAGTGGAAAACATAAGCAAAGAGTTACAATTACTGAAAAGCATATGGTTGTTCAACTTAGCAACTATATCACTAAGCTCTATCTTATACATACTACTTATAGTGAGTACTCTAATAAGATTCGCTAATGGTCTATGCATAACATTTAACAGGACATATTGTAATCGCCATTGTACTTCATTAAAAACTAGAGATATAGTTATCGCGTACATCAGTCTCGGCCTCCTACTTCCAGCCGTAATTACAGCTAGGATAAAATGCCCAGTAAGAGTAGTAAGAGAAATTGAATTAACTGTAACGAGAGAATAACCATCTGGCAAAATAAGACTATATCCTATATAGGTCTATTATACATGGTGAGGAGTATGAAAACCAGTAAATGTTGGGGTCCTAGAGCACGATCTATTTCGCTTCTATCTCTCTATGTTATATACGTTATAGCTCTATTTATACCTGGTATAGATATATATGTGTTAAAACTTTTCAATTCTCTTTTAGCCTTTCTAATAGTATTCATGTTAGTAAAATACTATGAAGCTAAGTGTATACGTAATTCAGCTAAGAATGAATTCGAAGAGAAAATACTTAAAGCACCCATAGGTTAACTAGACTCATCTAGGCTAAGATTTCTACACTCTTCATAGCATTACTGTCTATTCTCTTTTCTCATAGAACTTTCTGCTTACTTATCCTTATAGACTTTAGATAAAATAAGTCTACTTCCCTACTCATAACTCTTCGCTAGGATAGACTTGTTTATGTTAGTAGCACTAACAGTATGAGGATTGCTGATAGTACTACTACTAGAACATTTACTACTCTACTAGTACTTCTGAGATTTGCTAGTCTATAGTACTTACTACTCATTGGATAGAAAATAGCTATACCCTTTATTGTTAATGCATCTAGTAATAGATGACTAGTATACCCTAGGAAGAAACTAATAGCTCCTATTTCTGCTAGATCAGTTGGTATATACCTAAGCTTATTTACAATAATAGACAAGACTATGTAGAAGATCAAAGATGTAATGAAAATAGCTAAGATGTTATGTAATAGAGCTCTATGTTTATATCTTAAGTCTATATCTGGTAACTTTGAACCAACTATGGAGAAAACTACTATGAAGAGTATATAGCTAGTCTCTAGCTTAAGTATGGAATCAAGTATAGTTACTGAAAATGCTACTGAGAAGATCGTATGTGCTTCTTTATTCAACTAAAGTATGCCCCAATACATCCTACGCATAGAAGATTTTAATTTCTATCAGCAATGTATCCCATAAGAAGTAGTGGTACTGTTATGTCAAAACAAAGTGCTCTTCAAGAAATAAGTAGTGTGAAGAAACTAGTAATCTTGACTCTGCTAATAACACCGAGTGGTGCTCTTAGCCCGGGCCCCCTTTCAGCTAGTGGGATAATTGCTGGTGTAAAACTAGGTGCTATTGGTGGATTAGTTATTGGGCTAGGTCATATGCTATTTGAGCTGCCCTATATAGCATTCCTTGTACTATTTCTCGGCAGAGTAAAGCATATTATATCTAGAGTAGAGAAACCACTAGCTGTCTTTGTTGCAGGTTTTCTCTTCTATTTTGGTATTGGTGTATTATTAGATGCTTATGGTATCTACTCTGCGGAAACAATACAATTCAATAGCAGGTTTATAAGTATAAGTAGTCTAAGAGAAGCTCTACTTGTAGGGATAGTATTGACAGGTGCTAATCCTTATTTCCTTGCATGGTGGATTGGGGTAGGGCTTCCTCTGCTAAAGGGCTCTGCTGAGCATGGATCACTAGGTTTTACTGCTATGTATGCTTCACATGTATGGATGGACTTTGTGTGGCTTGCTGTTCTGGCATTCCTAGGCTATAATGTTTCTAAGATGCTATCTGCTTATACTATCTTCCTAGCTGTCCTAGGAATTGTACTAATAGTGTTTGGAGCTGATGTACTCTTTAGATTGTTTGGTAAAAAACTTGTACCTATCTAGCCACAAAGGATTCTATGAAATACTTGTGTACTCTTAGATCGTTAGTAAGTTCTGGATGGAATACAAATGCTAACTTATTATCTTCTTCTGCTGCAACAATAACTCCATTCAACTTGGCTAGTACTCTAGTTCTCCCCCAGTATCGTGTAATAGCTGGTGATCTAATGAAGATAGCTCTGAATTTTCTGCCTATATTCTGTATATCAAGATCTATTTCGAAACTCTCTCTTTGTCTACCAAAGTAGTTTCTTACAACTTCTATATTCATACTTGATAGTGTCTCCTGCTTAACTTCTCCTACGACTCTATCAGAGACCTTCTTAGCTAAAAAGATTGTACCTGCACATGTACCCATTACTGGTAGACCATCTTCTATGAGCTTCTTTAATTCATCAAGGACACCGAATTTTCTAGCAAGAACTGAAATAGTTGTACTTTCTCCTCCTGGTATTATAATACCGTTTAGTCCTTCTAGCCTGTCTTTTTTCTTAACAATTACTGCTTCTACTGGTATTTTATACTTCTTTGCTAGTATTTTTAGCATATAGATATGCTCGTAGACACGACCCTGGAATCCTAATACTCCTATCTTGATCATTCTACTCTCCTCTTACTTGGAGTAGTTCTTCAGGTTTTAGCTTCGAGATATCAATACCCATCATACTCTTAGCTTCACTTATCATGCTTTGTGCTTCTAGCACCGCTTCTGGATCATCCCACATGCTTGTAGCAACAACTATAGCTTCTGCTCTTTCCCGCGGGTCTTTGCTCTTAAATATACCTGATCCAACGAAAACACCATCTGCTCCAAGCCACATCATAAGTGCAGCATCTGCTGGTGTTGCTATACCGCCAGCTGCAAAATTAACGACGGGGAGTCTACCTAGTTTTGCTGTGAGATCAACAAGCTCGTAAGAAACACCATATTCTCTAGCTTTTCTCATTCTCTCTTCTGGGCTCATTCGTCTTAGCAGTGTTATCTCACCCATTATTATCTTCATGTGCTTAACAGCCTCAGCAACATTTCCTGTACCAGCTTCTCCTTTTGTTCTAATCATAGAAGCTCCTTCAGTGATACGTCTTAATGCTTCACCAAGACTACGTGCACCATTTACGAATGGGACTTTGAAGAGCCATTTATTGATGTGGTGTTTTTCATCGACAGGTGTTAGTACCTCGCTCTCATCTATCATATCTACTCCTATTTCTTCGAGGATTAGTGCTTCGTAGTAATGTCCTATTCTAACTTTAGCCATAACAGGTATCGTTATAGTCTCCATAACATTCTCAATAACTTTTACATCAGCCATTCTTGCGACTCCTCCATGTTTTCTTACATCGTACGGGAGTTTGTCCAGCACCATAACGGAAACTGCACCAGCATCTTCAGCTATAGCTGCTTGTTCAGGATTAGTTACATCCATGCAGACTCCTCCCTTTTGGAAGATAGGAAAACCATGCTTAACCCTAACAGTACCTCTTATAGGTACTTCAAGTCTATCTGGTAGGCTAGAAGGACTATAAGCTAGAAATCCACTTTCTTCCTTTAATCTATCAGCTACTTCAGCTAACTTATAGAAGAATTCTGCTATCTCATAGAAACCTACATTATAGAGTCGTGCTTTAGAGAGTTCTGGAAAAGGATCTGGTAACAATAGATTCACCCTCACATAGGAGTTTTTCTTATCCCTATTTATACCTACAGTATTTCTCACAGAGGCTGGGTCGTCATAGACGATCTTCCTATAAATATGTATAGATAGACACTAATTCTCTACTAACGGGATCTAGTCATGGTAGAACTCGTGGTTGGAATTGATGGAGGAGCTACAAAGACTAAATGCATAGTTGTTGATAGAGAAACAGGCTATGCATGGATTGGTACTTCGGGACCTTCTAACCCAGTAAATATTGGAGTCATAGAGTCGGGGAGAGCTATACGAGAATGTATAGAAACTGCATTGAGAGGAACTGGTTATCGAATTTCAAACATAGTGAAAGGAGTTGCTGGTATAGCTGGCTTAGATAGTTTACTCGTAAAGAAAGAAACTGAGAGATACATTAAGGAAGCTAGCAACTTATTTGACAAGCTCTCTATAGAGCATGATGCACATATAGCTCTAATGCATGCAACAATGGGCGAGCCTGGTGTAATAGTTATCGCTGGAACTGGTAGTATCGCTTATGCTTATACAAGATCTGGTAGACGCATAATTGTTGGTAATAGAGGATGGTTTCTAGGTGATGAAGGAAGTTCATTTTGGATAGCACAGAGTGCGCTGAGGAGACTCAATAAAGTACTCGATGGAAGAATGGACTCTAATTGTCTAGTAGAAACTCTTGCTAAGAGAATGGGTATCAGTAGCAGTGATGAGTTAATGTATTGGTTCTACAAGAGTAGGAATAGAGTAGAAAAACTCGCACTGCCTGCTAAATATGTTCTAGACGCTGCAGATAGCGGGTGCCCTCATGCTATAGAATTAGTCTGCAAAGGTGCCTACGAACTAGCTAGTATAACTAGTACAGCTCTGCGACTATCTAGACAAAATAAAGTATTCATAACAGGTACGTTATTCAAAAATAAAACCTACTTGGGATGCTTCCGAGAAAAACTAGAATATACTACTGGCGCAGAACTAGTTCAGCAACAAATTCTACCAGTT
Source organism: Pyrodictiaceae archaeon (assembly GCA_027046525.1). Taxonomy (GTDB): domain Archaea; phylum Thermoproteota; class Thermoprotei_A; order Sulfolobales; family Pyrodictiaceae; genus JALTYD01. The sequence goes on along the minus strand of JALTYD010000063.1, from coordinate 3,006 downwards.
CTTGGAGCACTTCTTCTAGCTCTTGGACCTCGTTACAGCTATTTATTGAGAGAAAGAAAAATAATAGAACTAGCTAAGAATCTCTACTACTAACTATATGTAGCTAATATTTCAAATAATGTGCAATATACTCCCGAAAATATTCGGGCCTATCTTTATCTCACCTATCTATTTATCATTATAAAGGAAAAAGTGGCTTAAAGGTGGTTCGAGCTGAACAAGACATCTATAGCTATCATAGTAGTGCTTTCCTTGATACTACTATTCTCGCAGGTAGTAGCACTCGCAGACGAAATACCATTTAGCAATGAAGCCTCCGCGAAACTAGATGAAGCTTTAGAACTAGCTAGCCCTGAGACAAAACAGTGTATAGCATGTCACACACAATATACACCATTTATAGTAATGGACTGGATGAGGAGCAAAATGGCATGGTCAACTCCAGCTACATCATTGGAAAAACTCTACTCTGAAATCCTACAGAAGCCAGAATTTGTTAACAAGATAAATCCTAAATTCTTGAGATATGAATACACAGTAGGATGTTATGAATGTCATAGTCTTGCAGCAATAGAAGCCTCACCCGATAGACCAGATATAGTTGAACACTTCGGCTACAAAATAGTGACTATAGTAACGTTAAAATCTTGTTCTCAATGCCATCCTAAAGAAGCAATGGAGCTTAGTTGGACAATGCATGGATTTGCGTCTTTAAATGGACCATTGAAGCCATGGTACTCTAAGATAGTTAAATATGCGAAAGAAAACAATGTACTAGAAATACTACCGCCAGTGTATCAAAAGACGAACAAGGAGTTGATAAGCTGGGAGTGGTATAAACAATACTCAGCTAAAATACTGGGAGGCAAACTTGACGACCCAGAAGTTAAAGCTTTTGGAACAATCTATGATAACATCTTCAAGGATATACTCTCTCCACTATATCCTCCTAGCGG
>JALTYD010000063.1:0-2040 GCA_027046525.1 Pyrodictiaceae archaeon | reverse complement strand
TCCTAGCGGAGTACTAAACACAACCATACTACCCGAACTAGGCTTTAAGGCGAAGATACTAGGATACGAAGTAGCATCATTAATGGAGCATCCTCTATTTCTAAACAGCTATGTGTACCATGCATGTTTCCAATGCCATGGTACACCAGTAGTCCCTTACAAGAAAGAAACAACAACCGTGGAGAACCTAGTAACGGGCACTAAGCTTGTTTTTGAGAGAGTAGAGTACTGGGGCTGGCCTAACAACGGTGCAGGCAGAGTAGATCCAGATGGTAGCATAGGAACATGTACAGCATGTCATACTCGTCATACATTTAGTATAAAGCAAGCTAGAGAACCATGGACATGTGGCCAGTGCCATCTAGGTATAGATCATCCTCATATAGAAATATACGAACAGAGCAAGCACGGTAATATATGGGAAGCTTATGGTAGTGAATGGAACTGGACAGCTCTACCTTGGAAAGTAGGAGTACATTTTAATGCACCAACATGCGCTACCTGCCATATGTCAACACTAGCTGATAAAGATGGCAAAATACTCGTAGAGGGTTCACACGATCTCAGAAAGAGACTAGTATGGGATCAGATGCACTTCTTCTCGTATCCTAAGCCTAAATGGCCAGATCATACACAAAACGCTATAATGCTAGGAGCTAGTCAATTAACAGGAAAAGGCCTACTAGAGAAAAAAGTAGCAGTAGAAGGTTATAGGATAGTACTAGAAGAGTTACCAAAAGAAGGAGAGCTAAGTTTCCCCAAAGTCCTAAGAATAGAATACTATGGTGAGCTAGCAGAGAGAAGAAATGAGATGAAGAAAGTATGTAATCTATGTCATAGTAGACAATGGGTCGATAATTACTTCCTCACCTTCGACCAGAACATGATAGACTATAACATAACTGCACAATACGCTTATCAGCTTCTCCAGAAAGCATATGAGCAAGGCATACATGATCCAACAAATAAGCTTGATGAATACATGGAGATAATGTGGTACTATATATGGCACCACGATGGAAGACGTTGGAGAAATGGAGCCGCTATGATGAGCCCAGAGTACGCCTTCTGGCTTGGAATAGTTGACACAGTAATGGATAAGCTAGGCCGTATGACTAACTACTACGAGACAGCTGTTGAATTGCTGGAATTAAAGAAGAAGTTAGAGTTCGCACCACCTACCACGGGTACTCAGCCTATGATTCCTCCCGAGATAGAAACAAAGATAAAAGAGCTTGAACAGAGACTAGCTTCACTAGAATCCGAAGTACCAGTTATGAAGTCGGCGATAGATAACATAGAGAGGATAGTTAGTGATACTAAGCAGAAAGTAGAAGAAGCATCTACAGGTATTAGTAACCTTGAGAAGAGATCATCAGAACTAGAGAGTTCACTAAATACTCTTGAATCAAAAGTAGCTGAACTTTCTACAAAACTAGAGGCTATAGCAAAACCTACGGCTATAGTATTGGCGATAATAGCTATAGTGATATCAGTAATAATAGGTATCATATCACTAAGGAGAAAGTAGTCTTATCCCTACTTTTTTCCTCACATAAACTATACCTTGCTCTTTACAATATACATTTTAATTAGTTTTCCATCTCTCTCTACTTTCGCTCAGCAGCGATTCGAACTGGATGAAATAACGGAAAAGGAAATCGACAAGATAATTTCTGAATTGACCTTAGTGGAAAAAGTAGGTCAGACTTGTCAGATCACATTGGATGCCGTTTTGGCAAGAGATGAGTCTGGAAAGTTACTCGATCCGATTCAATTCGATCCAGAGAAATTCAATGAAGCCTTGTGCGAATACCGCGTGGGTTCCATTTTAAACGTAAGCTCACACACCTTAACGACGGATGAGTGGAATAACCTCCTCCCAAGAGTGAATAATGCTTGGCTTAAGAAGAAAATCAATGTTCCGATCATTTATGGAATTGATGCCATTCACGGGGTGAACTACACTGTTGGAGCGACACTTTTCCCTCAAGAAATTGGGCTTGCAGCGACATGGAACAATGATTTGGCGTACACCTT
>JALTYD010000062.1 GCA_027046525.1 Pyrodictiaceae archaeon | reverse complement strand
CTCAATGATCATAAATCATGAAAAAACAAATTTAATTATTTTTACCTTCAGTGATAGTAAAGAGTGTTGAAAATCATTTTTAAGTAAAATTTTTGGTGAAATCCTAAGCAAATAAAGAAGTAAAGATCCTTACTCTCAACCCAATAACTGAGAATAACATAAAGAAGGTACGGATAGAATTTAGTAGAGACTGGGAAAAGAACCAAAGACAACGTTTCTACAAGTATTTCTACTTAATAATTACTGGGCGGGAATTCGGACCCAGAATGGCACCTTTACTAGCACTACTTGGACGCGAGTTTACAATAAAGAGACTCATAGAAGTTTCTAGCTAAAAAACAACTTTTACACGCGTTAAAGATATATAATCCTCTTTTTAAAACATATTTCATTTGGGAATAACTTCGTTCAAGGTGGCCTATTCCATGTATAGTTTATCTATTTCGCCTTTCACTACAAATCTAAATAGTAAAAAACAGAAACTATACTCTATCAATGAGAATAGGCTGAAATGTGTCTTAAAATGTGCATTCTCCTTAACAGAAGAAGAGGCTAAGGTCTTAGCATATCTTGTAGTAGAAAACAATAAAGCTATTGCTAAGGATATAGCAGAATCACTGAATAGAAACCCAGAAGTGGTAAGAAGAGCTCTGAGAAGTCTTCATACAAAATCACTAGTAGTTAGAAAACCATATCCACTAAGAAAAGGTGGTAGAGCATATCTCTACGAGGTCCCTCAAAAACTCATAGAAATGTTCTCAGAACTATGTGAAAAACTAGATACAATAGTTGAAGAGTTCTCTAGTAATAATAAAGGTCATTAAGACTACTCTACTTTCTTCTCTGTAGTTATAGTTCCTCTTGAAAATCTAGCTTTTGCAAGTAGTAGAGATGCCCAGAAGAGATCTCCAGTGAAGACCCGTGTTGATATATTTCTCTCTGTTAACCGTTTATCAACCTCCTCTGGAGTAAGCTCAAATACTCTATAGCTATCTGAAGCTACTAGAAAACTATTAACATATGCAAATGATGGTATCCACATACAGTACTCGTAGACATAACGGAATATTTCCTTCATCGATTTTTCTACTCGTTGAAATGCTTTAGGAAACATCATTGAAGAACCAGCTTGTGTAACGATGATACCTTCTTCGTTAAGTATTTTCTTTATAAGAGAAAAGGCCTTCGTAGAATATAGTTGCTGAGTTATTTCTGATCCATAGGGATCTGTTAGATCCATTATAACAACATCGAATTTTCTGCCTTCCTCGCTTGATTTCTCAATATATTTAAAACCATCCATAATAACTATTCTGCTTCTAGGATCATCAAATGATCCTTGGTGTAACTCGGGCAGATATTTCTTTGATAATTCTATAACTTCTTCATCAATATCGACCATAACAACTTCTTCTACAGTAGGATGTTTTAATACTTCTCGTAGAGTAGCTCCTTCACCTCCACCCAGTATGAGTACTAAGCGAGGCCTAGGATGTGCAACCATTGCAGGATGTACAAGAAATTCGTGGTAAAAGTATTCATCTGCAACACTACTCTGTAGGAGACCATCTAGTACAAGCGACTTACCAAATCCTCTAATGTCTACAATCATTATATCTTGATAAGCTGACTTCTTATGAACATACACTCTCTCAACATAGTATATAGAGTCAAATAATCCACCAGGCTGATATAAGATAGTGAGACCTTTTTCCACAAAGCAACACCATAGATGTTATCACTATACTAACCATATATATACTAATTATCCCTGCAACACCATACTACATCTTATACTAATATTATAATTATTATAATCATGTTAAAACATAGAATTAGAATACCTGAATAACCATAGACAACATTGATCCAAGCAACACCACCTATTATAATCTTGATTGATTATCTGGTAGTGCTTCGAGGCAAGAAGGTAAAGTAGAGCCGCCGGCGGGATTTGAACCCGCGACCACCGGCTTACAAGGCCGGCGCTCTGCCGGCTGAGCTACGGCGGCTCCCAGCATAGGTTACAATATCTGTAGGTGTTTTTAATATTTGTATCTCTGTGGATCAATGTTGGGGTCTCTAATGGAGAGGAAACAATATGTTTCTCGTTACATTAAGATAGGTAGTAGTTATAAGTTTAGATGTACACGGTGTGGTTTGTGTTGTAGTGGTGGTCCAAATGTCTCTGTAACTATTTTTGATGTTATTAGGATAGCTCGTTTCCTTAGAATTAAGCCCGAGGCCGTTATAGACAATTATACTAATATGATAATTGCTGATATTATCCCAGTACTTGCTTTAAAAGGGGATGAAAATGGTCAGTGTCTATTCTTGTATAGAGATGTAGGTGGTAAGACCAGCTGTACAATTTATCCTGCTAGACCAATAAGATGTAGACTCTATCCTATTCTAGTTGAAAGTCTATCTCTCAACCACGTATATATCGATCCTAAGTCTCCTGGGGTAGGTAGAGGATCTGAGAAATCTCTACCTATCGATCTTATTAAGCTCTATGTAGAAGAAAAACTTTCTCATTATAGACTACTCTTAGACTTATTGTCAAGTAAAGGTCTTAATCCCGTTGATGCTATATACGAGGCACTCCGTGTAGTACTAGAGAAAGATAAGCTAGCAGGTATCGACGAGGTCGATAAACTAGGAGAAGTCTGAAATAATATTCTCTCTACCACTGATAAAATCATGGTGAGTACTAAGTGGCTACAGATGCTGAGAAAGTGAAACTATACATAAGGAATGTCGAAGAAGCTATAGAGAAGATAACTACTAAAGAAAGCAGTATGAAGGATAATTCTGTTAGAGAAGTAGTTAATCTTGCTAAGCTTTATCTTGAGGATTCCAAATATTATCTAGAGAAAGGCAATATATTTACTGCTCTCTCATGCATAGCTTATGCCGAAGGTTTGCTTGATTCACTCCAGAAAATAGGTTTACTGAGTATAGAGTGGAGACCTCTCTCTGAGCTCCTTGCTAGGCCTAAAGTAGTAGTTGCAGGTACCTTCGACATAATTCACCCAGGGCATATTATGCTTATTTATGAAGCATGGAAAAGAGGGAGAGTATACGTAATAGTTGCACGTGATTCTAGTGTCGAGAAATTCAAAGGAAGACTGCCAATAATTCCCGAAGAGCAACGTCTTCAGGTAGTCTCATCTATAAAGTATGTATATCAAGCTCTACTCGGAGATAAAAATGATATACTCAAGCCTATAGAAAGACTTAAGCCAGATATAATACTTCTTGGACCTGATCAATGGGCTGATGAAGAATGGCTAGTAGAAGAGCTTAAGAAAAGAGGGTTAGATACAAGAGTGGAGAGATTAAAACAGAAAGTAGATTGTGAACTTTGTAGTTCTTCGAAAATAGCTAAGAAAGCTTGTAGTAATTATAACTACCTTAGAGGGTCCAACAACTCTAGCTGATATTAGGCTGTTAAATTAGTATCCTTCGTTGTACATATGTAGTAAACGCCGCAAGTCTCTGAGTGGACTATTAGAATAGTCTACACGTAGATCAACTATTCTATCATAGTATGGCATATGCTCTGTCTGTCCTACAACAATTAGCGAAGCAGATTTATCTCCTCTCCGGTCTCCTCCACTTTTATGAGCAGATTCGAGAGCTGATACTATTCTATCTGCAAGACTACCCTTTGTTTTAATAAATGTATCCATTGCATTTTCACAGACCTTTCTACTCTCTACAAGACTAGCAATACACACTACTGGCTCATTCGGGTGAACAATATAGCCATGCCAGCTGGGAGACCAGGGCCCGTCATGAACAGCTATATCCCCCCTATAATCAATAACTGCTACTTGTCGATGAGCTGGACTAGGATCATGTTCAAGTGCTCTTCTAAGAGCCTCCTCTGCTGTAGAGGTTCTAGGCAAGAGTTCGAGGATTAGCGGGCCAAGCGAAGGATTAGTATATGCTTGTGTAACTACTACTCCAATACCATGCTTAGCCCATGGCACTCTTGATCCAACAGCTATACTACCTGAAACTACTCCTACACCTGCATGTCCTACGAGGGGGTCGTATGCAAGTATGCTATAGGTCATTTATTTATCGCCCTATTCTATCACAGAGTTATTTAGCTCCATAGAGTTAGATGTGTTAAAGTATGCCCTATTAACTATAACCCTAAGAAAATCGTTGAGAAATATAAGAAATAGCTAGTCTTAGAGCAGGTTATTACTCCTATCTTATACTTCGCGTACAATTCTGCGGACTTCTCCTGGTAATTCTTCTTCGTCAATTATAGGGAATGTTGTTGGTGCTTTCTTTGTTTTAAAACCAACAACGAGATATTTATCGCTAGATCCTTCTTCTCTATTCTTAAATACTCTAACTTTTACATACCAACCGTCTATTCTTTTTACATAGGCATATTTTTGGTGTTTGCCGCCCACTGACTTTAACCCCCACACTAGAGTCTTAACAAAGACCTATATATTGTTGATTTAGTGGACAAGATATGGACGAGAACCATGAGTAGTATTTCTGGGATAAAAGTCGAAGTTCCCGAGATAGAGATTAAGCACTCTCTCGTACTACCAGCAGAAGAAACAGCACTTGTCATAGTTGATATGCAGAACGACTTTGTTAAAACTGGTGGAAAACTAAGAGTCCCAGATGCAGAGAAGACTATAGAGCCTATAAGGAGACTACTCGAAGAAGCCCGTAGAAATGATGTACTAGTCATTTTTACACAGGATACACACTATAAAGGAGACCCTGAGTACGAGATCTGGGGAGAACATGTTCTAAAAGGTACATGGGGTTGGCAGATAATTGATG
>JALTYD010000061.1 GCA_027046525.1 Pyrodictiaceae archaeon | reverse complement strand
GAATAGGCTAAGCCTAATACAAATCTTTTCTATAAATATTTCTTAATAGGCACATCCTAGTAGTTAATGGAGTATAGACAGAAATTAATTGTATAGCTTCTGTGTAGGTTCTAAATTCTACCCATGGACGTAGATAAAGTAGGTTAGCAATAAATGACCTCATCTCCGGCAAGTGAATATCTCTATCATCTAGATAAACAACAAGCTCTGGTTCTATATGGTACTTAGCTCTTAATTTGCTAAGTAGTTGTGTTGCAAGTATATATTTAAAAGGATGATTAGCTATCAGATGGTAGTCGAATAGAAAGTTTAGTCCAAGACTGTCTATAACTTCTAGAGCAATATGAGGTTCGTTCCAGCTTAAAGAAGAGACTATTGCTCCACATTTTCTTAAAGTTGTGAGCAAGTAGACTGTATCATTATAGATTCTTACCATAATACCATTTGAGTCAACAATTGTTTTCTTATCTATCCTTTTGAAGGGTGGAGTAAGTGAGGAAACATCCATATGATCCCATAATGTACCATCTAAATCAGAGAAAACAATCCAGTACATAATGGATCCCTGTTCTGTGATTCTGCCGAGTCAACCGCCTACAGTACAACTCTTCCTAGGTGTAGTAACTTGTGTTTGTATATATTTGTGCAACTTAAACATTACAATAGGATAAACTAGTTCGTAGGTGTTATTATGTTACTAGTTGTTGATGTTGGGACAACTGTTATAAAAGCTGCGCTAATAGATCTAAACAATCTCTCTATAATTGCTTCTGCGAAGACATATGCAAAATTAAGGTATACAGAGAATGGAGGTGCAGAATTAGATCCCGAATATCTTTTCGACAAGATAAGAGAAGTTTTATTAAATCTTCGAAGAGTTGATGAAAACAGCGTAAAGAGAGCCAAAGGCCTAGTAATCGTCTCGCATATTGCGGGAGTAGTAGCAGTAGATAGAAACGGAAATCCACTTACGCCTATAATGACATGGCTCGATGAGAGGGCAAGAGGATATCCAAAAGAGATCTTTCGTGGCATTGTTAAATTAGAGGGCTATAATCTACTTAGGCTACTTAGACACCTAGTCGTCACAGGGGGGGTACCGAGTAAGGCAGGAAAAGATCCTCTTTCGAAAATTATGTGGCTAAAAGATAATGAGATTAATATCTATAAAAAAACTTACAAGTTTTTAGATGTTAAAAGCTTCATTATCCATAAATTAACAGGAGAGTACGTAGCTACTCCCGATGAAGCATGCTTAACATGGCTACTCGATACAAGGACACCAGATTATAAGTGGTCTAGGAGTATAATAGAAAGCTACGAACTAGAAGTAGACCGTTTCCCAGAAGTAAAGTATTCTACCAGCATTATTGGTAGTATCAGAAAGGATATTGCTAGCAGCTTAGGTCTTAACGAAGATATAGTAGTAGTAGGAGGAGCTTCAGATCTAGCTGCAGCAGCTATAGGTTCTGGTGCAATTAACGACAATGAACCACATATATATGTAGGTACTAGTAGTTGGATAGCTGCTCATGTACCTAAGAGAGTTGCTGATTTGAGACACTATATGGGCAGTATTCCTAGCGCGATACCCAACAAGTATCTCTTTGTCGCAGAACAAGAAACAGCTATGGGAGCACTAGAATGGTTTATTGAGCTTCTAGAACTAGAGAAGAGTAGTATGCTATACGAGGAGATCGATAGAAAAGTTCTAGAAAGAGGTAGAAGTACTGGTAGCATAATTTTCATTCCATGGATGTATGGTGAGAGAAGCCCTATTAATGACGAGAATGTTAGAGGTGTAATGATAGGATTTTCGCTGCAGAATAATCTAGTAGATATCTACAAATCCATCCTCGAGGGTATAGCTTTTAACATAGGTTTTAGTTATTACTTCTTCGAAAAGAAAATAGGTAGAGTAAAATCTGTTAGAGTTGCTGGTGGTGGAGCACTTTACGATTCTTTGTGCATATTCCTAGCAGATACGATTGGTAGAAGTATAGAGAGAATATCTAGGCCTCAAGAAGTCGGATTACTGGGAGGAGCAATTATCGGGGGAGTAGGACTAGGATATTATAGAGATTTTAATGAAGCGTCTAAACTCATAGAGATATACCGAGTTTACGAACCAGATATAACGATGCATAGAGAAAGAGCAAATATAGTTAAGATGTTTCCTAAGCTCTATAGAGATTTGAAACCTATATTTAAACGTCTAAGATAAGAGGTGCTAGGTGTATGCTTCCTCGAGTAAAAGGATCAGAAATTATAGAGGAACTAAATAAGTTGTCGGAAAGCGATATGGATCCCTCCAGCGGCTATATGTGGGGTCATAGTTATGAACACGGATTAAGAGATCTAAAACAGATTGTAAGAGAAGCTTATCTCCTCTATCTAGAGAAAAACATGTTGGATCCAACTGTGTATCCTAGTATTATCAGACTAGAGAATGATGTAGTAGGTTTTGTGTCTAAGTATTTTAACTTAAACTCTGAAGGAGCAGGGACTTTTACTAGTGGTGGAACAGAGAGTATAATGTTAGCAGTTCTTGCAGCTACAAAATACTATGAGAAAAAATATGGAAGAAAACCAAAATTAGTACTACCTATGACGGCTCACCCAGCATTCCACAAAGCAGCATTCTATATAGGTATTAAGACTAAGGTTGTTCCCGTCGACAGTGTGTCTAAGGAGGTAGAAGCTGAAGCTCTCACAGAAGCTGTAGATGATGCAGCAACTATTGTTGCTGTATCTGCACCCAACTATCCTTATGGGTCAATAGACCCTGTAGAGAGAATAGCAAAGTATCTTGATAAGGGTGTATGGATGCATGTAGATGCGTGTATAGGCTTCATACTACCATTCTTAGAGCTATTAGGCGAAAATCTTGAGCCTTATGATTTTAGGGTAGAAGGCGTCTATAGTTTATCTACAGATCTACACAAATATGGTTATGTACCAAAAGGTGCATCTATAGTCCTCTATAGTAATAAGGATCTACGACTCTTCCATTATTATGCATATTCTAGATGGCCTGGCTATCCCCTAGTAAATACAACTGTACTATCATCGAGAACCGCAGGTGGCTTAGCTGCATCATGGACTACTATAAGATTCTTAGGTGAAGAAGGATATCTAGAATTAGCACGGTGCGTACTCGAGACGAGAAAAATACTAGAGAATAAGATTGCTAAAATGGGGTACAGGATTATTGGAAGACCTAGGGCTGGTATTCTTGCTTTTAGTAGCGATTCTATAGATATATACGCTCTAGCAGATATTATGCGTAATAAAGGATGGTATATACAAGTACAGCCAGGATCAGCAAAGCTAGGTATTGAACCGAGTATACATCTAACAATTGCACCTATCCACCGCATAGTAGTTGAGAAGTTCCTCGAAGATCTGGAAGAAGCTACAAAAGAGGCTGAAAAAACAAAAGAAGTGTATCTAAACGAAGAACTTCTCAAGTGGAGTAGTGAGGAAGAATTATGGTTAGTCCTACCACGCTTATTAGAATTAGTTGGAGTATCCAGAGGAAAATTGCCAAAAGAGGGAAAGATACTTAATTTATTGATCAACAAACTACCGCCAGAGATCGTAGAATATGCATTAAAGTATGCAGTAAACGAAATATATACAGCGACACATAAGTGAAAGAATCTAGAAGATCCTACCCTTATCAAGCTCGCTTAGTAGGTCATCTAGATCTATTAATCCAAATCCTATAAATGTATCACTCGCACCATAACTTATCAATAGGCTGTTATCAATCCTGGAGACACCACAAGGAAATACTACATATGGCCTATCACCATATATCTCTTGAAGATGCTTAGGCTCCATGATGTATGATGGCGTTATAGATTCAACTACTATTTCCTCTCTACGCAACGTAAGTAATAATGCAAATACCCTATAAATTCTTAGGTACTTGTCTACTCCGTGTAATAGCAGAAGAATCTTTGAATTACTCAGAACGATAGGTGGTGTTGCCCAGCCGATTTTCTCCTCGAAATAGCTTCTACTTATAATTTCTACTGAATCATAAAGTTTGTATTCTTTAATGTGATCCCCCTGGTCTACTGCCTCAGAATCGCTATTCTCCCTAACCACTCTACTTACCAAGAGGTACATCTGATTAGGATAAAATTCTGCTCTATGGAACAGGTATGTATCTTCTCCTGTCTTAAAAGTAAAAGCATTCTTGTTAGTTCTCAGTTTAGAATGTAACTTAGTATCACCTAAAACATACGTTGCAATTTTCTCCCAGCGTCTAGGATTATCCTGGAAAACTGCAGTAACTGGTGTAACCAGATTGGAATAGCCATCAAAGTAGTTTATTGTTCTACCTGCATATGTGATAAATGGTCTGCTATCTAGTAGATAAGCTCTTGGGTCCTCTACACCCCAGAAATCATACTTACTAGATGGTACTAGTATTATCTCACCATAGTATTTATCGGCTGAGCTACCAGAGAGGATAGAATTTAGTTCATCTTGTATCATAGCTATACTAGAAACATATCTATAGTAGCCCACTACTACTCTTGTATATATATCTATAGTACCTCTCTTCACATCTACGAGAATAGATGCATTAAAAGCTGTAAGAGGTTTGATATTGTGGTAGTTCTTGAGTACAATTTGTTTACCAGAGATAAAACCAAGTCTCTTCACTATGTCTCTAACAGAATATGATCTAGCTTCGCTAGCTTCTTTAAAACCTATAGAACGAGAGAATTCTGCTATATGATTGTTTAGTATACTCATTGTAGACACCGAGTCCTGTAGATCACTTAGTAAGTTTACATGCTTCCTGCTCAATACTAGTT
>JALTYD010000060.1 GCA_027046525.1 Pyrodictiaceae archaeon | reverse complement strand
ATGTATATCTGCATGCATAAAAACTCTATCACTAGTCAGATACTTTTTTACTATCGACTCGTTTTGCTCGACATTTCTACCACCTATTGCTAGTATACCATTACTAGTTATAATCCAGTGGTATTTCTCGTACCACTCTATTTTTCTCGGAGGAATAGTAGTCTTCGTCTTCTCTTTCTCTAGTTTTACTTCAACTTCTCTTAGTTTTTCTCTAAGCTCTTCTAGTGCCCTTCTCCCTCTCTCTACTTTAGAGCGGTACTCTCCTATCTTCTTATAGATATCTATAACTAGTTTATCAGGTGGTACTCTAATATCAAGTTCGAATACTTTGCCATCTACTTCGGCCTTAAATATACCTCTACTAGGATCTATAGAGACTATACCAGGACACTCATCTACTACATTTCTCCAGTCTTTTTTCCTCCTCACATCTACTACACATTCATAGACACTCTGTAGCTTATCTATATACTGTGATACTAACATAGCATATTCTTCTAGTTCTCTAGCTCTCTCTTCTAGTTCTTTGAGAGATCTAGTTGATTTCTCTATAGATACTAGTAGTTTTTCTCTCTCTTTCTCTACTTCTTCTAGCTGTTGTAGACTATACCTAGTGATTCTAGAGAAATAGCTATCTAGTGCTTCACTAAAAGATTCATAGGAATCTATAGTGTAGCTGTAGATCTCTACTAGTCCTATAGGTTTAAAAGGGGTTACTGTGATATATGATTCTCCACTCTTCACAACATATCCACGAGCTAGTTTAGATTCACTATATAGTTTCCTAAATTCTTCTGCTATTTCTCTACTAAGCTCTACAGTACTACTAGTAACTACCTGACTAGGTCTATACCCGATCCTCCCAAGAACTTCCTCGACTACTTCACCTGGATAGCCTAGACCTCTTGATAGAATACGTACAATGTGCTTCCCTTCTCCACTCTGTAGTATATTCTTTATAGTATTCTCTGATACTGTATCTGGCTCTATACTAGAATAGGGTGGAAAGACATACTCTACACCTCTCTTTATTACCCTATCTTTCATTTCTCTAGCTTCACTAGCTTGTAGTATCTTATTCTCTTTGTCGAGTAGTACAAGTACACCACGTGGGAGAAGTTCTACAATTACTCTATAAGCAGTATCTCCTGTAGATGAGAACTCCATGACTATAATTCTATCAAATCTATACTGATGTACTCGTGTAAACCTTGCACCTTTCAGATACTTACGTAGCCCCATAGTAAACGAGCTAGGATATTCTCTGGCTCTAATCTCGTATTTAGTCAAATGTACACGAATACTAGGGATAGCAGCTAGTCTATAATCACCTCTACTAGTCTTAAATCTAAAGAGGACACCACTTGGTATATCGTATATATTGTATAGCCTAGTACCTACTAGTGATTCTATCTCTTCAACTACTGCTGCGACATCAAAGCTAGTCATAGACTTTTTCTGCTTAATTACCATAAAAACACCAGTTCGTAGGAGATAATATCTGAGAAAACATACTAGTCTACTTCCTCCTAGTCTTCTTAGGTTCAGTTTTTTCTACCTTCTTAGCTACTACTAGGTATATTGGTGTCCTTCTATTCTTAGCATAGAGTTTTACGATTCCCTCTCGTTCAAGTCTCGATAAAACTTTTCTAGCGAGACTTATCGTCATATTATATTTCTCGGCTACTCTATACGGTGTTGTAAACTCTTCTCTTACTATCTCTCTCTTGACCCTGTTATATACATCTTCGGGTACAAAAGCGACTATTTCTCTCGTCTTCTCGGACATATTCGATCCCCGTTCTATGACGCTATGTTGAGAAGAGGCATATAAGTAGATATCTATCTAGACTCCTAGCTACTAGTATCTTCTCTCTTTATCCTCCTCCTATATTCTTGGAGAGGTGTTTTTACACCACATTCATATCTACATATACCTAGTGTCTTCATCTTTTCGCAAGAATAGGTAAGATACTTTCTACCAGACCCCCTCATCCCAGCAAGATGCTCTACTTGGTACCTTGTACGTTTCTCGTTAAAATCTGGCATTGCTCTAAATATATCAACATGTAGCTAGTGCAAATCTCTCATGATGGGATAAGTGTTCGCCTGCACGAGCTCTAGTAGCAAGATATGAAATACATGGTGGAAATGCATCTTCGACTAGCTGAGTAGGTATACTGTCTTCTCTCCTCCTACTTGTTACTCTCCTCCTAGCTATTTCTGCTAGTATATCTTTTACTCTATTTATTGTATCTTCTAGGCTCTTTCTAACCTCTTCTGGTGCATCTCCTCCTAGTTCTAGTATCTTTGACTCTATAAAACTAGTAAGTGCTTCTTTTAGTATTCTAAGAACTTTCTCTTTCTTGATATAGATATATCCAGCTTTAACAGGGTTATTAGTAGGTGCCCACTGAGGATCTCCTAGTAGACGTTTTGCTACTCTAAGATACTCTGTTAATCTCATTCTAAATGGATATGATCTGTAGATAGGTAGATGGTTGTCTATTACTGCGATGAGTTCACGATAACCTCTCTCTCCTAGATACTCTAGTGTTGATACTCCTATGACTCTAGCTATAGTAGTAATACTATTGTCATCTATTCTTCTCAAGTAGTCAATAGCTCTCTCAGCTTCCCATAGAGCAAGCCTAGTAATAAGCCATTTATCAGCAATAGAGTATGCTATTATAGCTGATAGATAAAACACTATGAACCTGTCTTCTACTTCTTTAGTAGAATCTCTTATATTACCACTTATTATACCTACGAGATACTCTTCTGCAGCCTCTATGAGGCTCGGGTATCTGGATATATAGGTTGTTATATCAACACCATATTTCTCTTCTATGTATAGCCTAGCATTGAATAGGAATGGGAATTTATCTCTATCAATAACTAGGATAGCTTCTTCTCTTGTACTCATTTAGTTCTCCTTACCCATTTTACTTATTATGATACGTCATACTGTTTGAATATTAGGTGTAGGGTATATAGCTAGTATAATTCCTCAAACTAGTAGTGGGGGTAAGTAGTTGTCTTCTCCAGTACTAGAAGTAGTCTCGCCATCTACTAGTATCGACAATATCATCAATATACTAAACCAAGCTATTAAGTACAAGAAATTCATCGTAATACTTGCTTCTACTAAGATAGCATATGAAGGGAGAGGAGCAAGTAAGATAGGTAGAGGAGATAGACTTATCATAATAAAACCTGATACTTCGGTGATAATACATAGACCTTTTGGCTACTCTCCTGTAAACTGGCAGCCTGAGAGCCACGTAATAAGCGTAGCTAGACGTGGAGACTCGATTATTCTTAGAAGTATACGTAGAAACCCTAGAGAAATACTAGAAGTAGAAATAGACAAAATATATACACTATTTACTGCAAGCTCTCTAGTAGATGATGCTGAATTTATAGAGTATCTAGATGAACACGAGATGAGAGACTGCCTAGTAAAGCATCCCGAGGAACTAGATGTTTCGAAGATAATCGCTGTAGAGAAGAAGATTGGAGAAGGCTATGCCGATATTGTTGCAGAAGATAAAGAAGGCTCATACGTTATTATAGAAGTAAAGAGAGTAACAGCAGGTATTCAGTCTGTAGAACAATTGAAGCGATACGTTGATAGCTTCAAAGAGAGAGGTGGTGGGAGAAGAGTAAGAGGTATACTAGTAGCACCATCTATTTCGAGAGACGCTCTCCTTAGACTAAGAGAGTATAGACTGGAATACCACAGAGTAAATCTTAGTAAACTGTATAGAAAATGTAGAGAAGAGCTCGGACGCTCTCTCGAGAAGAAACAAAGTCTACTACATTTTATCAGTAGCTAAGCCATTATACCAGATGCAGCTGATAAAGCAACTATAATTGCTAGTAGTACGATTATCGTCAAGATAGTTGCATGTACGAAACCTGCTCCTAAACTCTGATCTTGGATTTTACCAGCTATTAGTCCGCTGAGCCAGCCATTGAACAGAGATGCAAGACTAGCAATTAGTAGTAGTTGCTGTATATTCTCTGGCGATAAGTTTAGCTGTGCACCACCATATCTAATTGTTGTCGTTGTCTCGCCTGTAAATCCAGCAGCTCTAACAGCGTCTACCATTATAGCTAGAGTAAAGATAGATGTAACAGCTACTAGCACAGCTCCGAAATAAGGCATTATTATATAAGGACGTAGTTTCTTCTTCATGACTTCGATAATCTCCGATAGAGTCGATATAAATCTAGCAAGAGAATCTATAGTAAAAGGACTACCACCACCTACATCAATAGCATCAACGAGAAATCTCATAGTTACTCTAAGTATCCAGTTAGTATAGCCTTTTACAGCCTTCTTAGCAGCTATTTCAACATGTAGACCCATAGCAAGAGCTCCAGCTAATCTCTTCAAGATCTTTGTTAATTCTCCATACTTCTTCTCGGCTAACATAATAATACTTTTCTCGGGGCTGAGCCCAGTCCTCCTGATTTCTGATAGATCTCTGAAGAATGCTGGTAGATTACGTGCTATGTTCTTCTCAACTCTAGTTCTTTTAGCATATACTACTCCAGGTATAATACTAACTATCAAGAGAGCTAAGCCAGCGGACAAGGCCAGTCCTTTGACATACCCTATGTCAATTTCTCCAACAAGACTAGGTGAGAGGAAAGTCCTAGAAGTTAGAAAGAATAGTATCCCAGCAGGTACTGATACTAGAAGATACACGTACGGCTCTCTTGTTACTCCATAACTAGGCAGGAGTGAGTCGAGCATTGCTAGGATCACAATAGATATGAGTGGGAGTACAACAAAGCTGTATATTATAATCCCCATAATACCTCCTAGAGAA
>JALTYD010000059.1:762-4886 GCA_027046525.1 Pyrodictiaceae archaeon | reverse complement strand
ATCTATACCAAGTGGTCTAAGTTCGCCTCTCTCAGACTTAGTATGAGCCTTATCTAGTGCTCTTCCAAGCTGCTCGAGAAGCTCCTCTAGACTCTCTGAGATAGCTGAGTAATAGCCTATACTCTTTTTCAGCGAAACTAGCTCAGCCCATGGAGTATATTTTCTAACATCATCTAGCAACTCTGCAGAGCCAGCGACAACACCTACAGGGACCATCCACTCACCTAGTAGGAATGCATTTAGTAGATACTCAGAAGCTTCTTCGCCATTCAATAATACTCTGTAGAATGTACTACCACTGTATGTATGACTGAAAACAGAACTAGTACCTGCTCTTCCATGATAACCTAGGAAGACAGCAAATCGAGAACCCTTAGAATGAGCAACCATCGAGAACCTCCTAGGATATCCTCTAACAAGTCTAACTCCTCTAGGTAGTAGTTTAGGATCAATATTGATCATAAGTGCATGACTATCAGCAACAATAACCTCCTTATAGCCTATCTCTAGCAACTTTTCAGCAGTAAATGCTGCAAATTTTGTAACAATATCTCTAGCTTCTTGGAATAAACTACGTCTAGGAGCTAAGTGTTCTCTAGAGACTATATAGGGTAAACCTTCGAAATCAATAGATACAAATATCTTACTCACATAGGTACACCAGCTTATAAATAGATAATACATGTATTTAAACAGACCTAAAGCTAAATTTATATTCCAAAACACTTAGAAGCACATGTTTAGTATCCATATACATGGAGGAAATGGAGAGGAAAGACTATTTGGATACAAAACGTGCTATATCTAATGCAATAGCAGGTCTAATTATAATTACATTCATACTTGTCACTCTAGTCCCTTTGATGATAGAATGGTATACTTCATCCTCAGCACTAGCTTCAAAAATAGGAAACATATTAGTAGAGAAGATCAAAAAAGCAAATCCTCAGCTAAACATATCGCTTGTAGACTGGAACGATGAACAGAGAGAATATAAATATATTATTGAAAACCAAGCACCAATAGATACACCTATTATATCGCTATTTGTACAGGATAGTACAGGCAATGTATACCTAGTAAAACCTCTCTCTGCTTACAATAGTTGGCTGACAATACCGAATAGTACACAAGTAATAATACGTGCTATTACACCTAATCTAGTCCAAGCAAGACTGCAGGACAAATCTCTCATACTAGCACCAGGAGCAGCAGTAGAAGTACTAGTTAGAAATGGAGAACTACTATCTGCAGCAACACCATACTCTATTGAACAAGTAGTAAATGCAGCAATAAGAACACTAGAAGCAGAAGTAGCAAGAGCAATTAGAGCACAATTCGTATATCTACTCAATATAACTTCTCTACAAGATATATTCCAGCTAGAAGACGTAGTTATAACAACAGATCTTAATGCTACTGAAGACAATACAAGCCTCTTAGACCAGGGATTCGTCAAAAGTACATGCTATACAGGGAGTCGTTGGAATCTAAGAGCAACTACTGGAGGATTTCAGAGAGAAGCAACAATAGTCATAAACAGGATAGCATTACTAGACTGGAATCTAGCTGGAGGTTCTATCTTTATCGGTGGATCCGAGAAACTTACTAACTATGGAGATCCGCCCTACAAAGTATCAATGCTAATGCCATTCTATATGCTAGCAGAGGATAGTAGTACACCTGAACCCAGCATCTTCTTTATAGAAGGTGAAAGATCTGAAAAAGTAATGTGTATGACATATGAATCGAGAACATTCTGCTGGTATATGGGTACAAATGCCTATAAACTAGCTAGTAGGCTAAGCAACAGCCATATTCTAACAAGCAGTGAAATAGCATCAACTAGACCAGCATACACTATGCCGAGAACAAGACGTAGTATAGAAGGCTTAATATTTAGCCCACTAATCCTAGGTATTGTTGCGTATGATTCTGCATCAGGATGGAGCTTCTGGTGTGCGCCAGGAGCAGTATCAGCATACAGTATTACTAACAAAACTATATACATAATATCTAATAGACAGTCTCCATGTTTTCTACTAGATGGCTCAGCTCTCTATATGTCTACAAATGGTACTTGGATAATAACAACTGATAACTGGTCTGTACTCGAACAAAATGCTACTAATGACTTAGTCTATGCTGAAGGCCAGGGTGGAGAACTAGTACTATCTCAAGACTCTACACAATCTGGAGACTTAGCAAATATAATAACATTCTCGAGAACCATAGAACCTGATACAACTAGTCCAATAATAAGAATAAAAACTGAAAGCGTAAATGTATACAAATTATCTATCAGGGATGGTCTTAGAGGCTACATAGGCGAAGGTACTAGAGCTTTTGGCGTCTACTTCTACAGTGGGCAAGTTCTACTTGGCAACGAAATACCCCATAAGATAGTAAGATACCTAGGTACAAGTGGTTATTTCAAACTCTTCAGCTTCGTACCAGACACGCTTGGAGGACTTGATCCTTTTATGGTAGTAGCAGATCTAGATGTAAATGGTATTCCTGAGCTCGTCTTCTCAACTGAAGAATTCTATCCGGGATGGCGCTATACATATGATGATGTAAGTGACATAGATTCACCTAGGATAAGCGACGATTACGTAGGTTGTAGAGAAGAAACTGTAGGAGGTCCTCTCTTTATAAAACTAGTTGGTAGATATGCTATTGATAGTGAGAAAGTAGGACAAGTAGCTATACAGATAAGATACTACTTCCACGAAACAAGCGCCGATGATACTAACAATATTGAAGATCCTAAGAGAGGGCTATTTGGATTCTATCTTGTGGATGAAAATGGTACGATTAGGAGTAGTAGAGAGTATATATTCCAAGAACTCGATGATAAAGAGGATACATGGCCGCCTAATAGAAGCTACTTAGTAGAAGATGTATATCTACCTGTCCCAGAAGATACAGGTACTCTCTATGTAGCATATGGTGTACAGGACCCCTATGGCGCAGAGTATACTTATGATGACATGGAATACACTATAGCAATAGAATGGATAGCAACATGGTTTATCTATAGATAGTACTATACGGTGGTATCGTTGAGAAGCCAAAGCGAGATAATATCTACTGTTATAATACTTGGAGCTGCTGTTACAATAGCACTAGCTCTAATCTACTTCCTAGGCCCCATGATAGCTGGTAGTAGAGCACATCACCAAGTTGTAAACTATCTCGCCCAACTCTCAGCAGGACTAGAGAGTAGTACTATTTACTCAACGAGTTCATCATCTGCTACTAATGTTACTCAACTAGTATTATTCACAGTAAGTGGTACTCGTTTACCTGATGAAACAGCC
The DNA here is from genome assembly GCA_027046525.1 of Pyrodictiaceae archaeon. Lineage (GTDB taxonomy): Archaea > Thermoproteota > Thermoprotei_A > Sulfolobales > Pyrodictiaceae > JALTYD01. The sequence continues at coordinate 1,563 of JALTYD010000059.1, read as the reverse complement.
CTATACATGTACGTTATTGGACGTGATCCAGATACTGATCGTATACTAGATCCATCAACTACTCTCTACAACTATACAGTCTATAGTCTAGGTTCACTAGACTATTCACTAATATTATCTGCAGATAATTTCAGTGCAGTACTAAACGAACTCTCTTCAAGGTGGAATCTACTCACCAGGTTAACTACAGATTCTACTGATGTTTACATACTAGAAGATGATGGTAATCTCTATAAACTCTCAGAACTCTCTACAATCAATACTACTGACATATACGTACTAGGACTAGCACCTATAGGCTATACAGAACTATATGCCCTAGTAGTAACAGGACCTTCAGATATAGTATACGAGGTTGTTATCTCTACTTTGATAAATGGTGAGTTCTACCCAGTTGCTCAACACATAGTTGCCTCGGAATAGAGTAGTAGAATAGAAAAAGAATACCCGACGGAGCTAGTAGAAGTAGAACAGAAATACTTAGTCAGGTTTAGGCGGTGTAACTCCTTCCTGGTATTGATATTTTCCACGATATGGTTTCTCTACAGGGCTACTAGTCTTCACAAATACTACATGAAGAAATCTCTGCCCTGGATAGAGCTTTACGGGATAAGCTGATCCTATGATCTCTATAGTAACTTCTCCGCAGAAACCAGCATCGATAACTGTTGGTGGTATATAGATGCCATATCTAGCAAATGTACTTCTAACATTAACTAGTCCTACAATATCATCTGGTAAACATACTTTTTCTAGAGTTGTAGCTAGTACATGTTCAAATGGTTTCACTATAAATCCTTC
>JALTYD010000059.1:0-752 GCA_027046525.1 Pyrodictiaceae archaeon | reverse complement strand
TAGTATCTCTCAGGATCAAATTCCTGCATAGTATCCAGTATTGGTGCATCTCTATTAAACCTACAGAATTCTCCTCCTAGCCGTAGATCTACACCATTTTCTCTAATAGTATCACTATATAGAGGCTCTATCTTCAAGACACCCTTATTAATAAGCCATGCAATGTCTCTATCTGATAAAATCACTACACCTATCCCCCATCATTAAGAATACTCCTATTTTTATAGCCTACGATGTTCTACTTTTAGCGATATCTCTAGGTACTCTTTTTCCATCACCAAATACCCAGTATTCTCCATCGCTTCTCTTCTCTAGTTTGAATATTGGGACCTCATGTTTAACCCTTTCTAGCACCTTAGATGCTACTTCGAATGCTATCTTTCTATTTAGAGCTGATACAGCTACATAGATAGTTATATCGCCTGGCTTAAGAGTACCTACTCTGTGAAAAATCCTAATATCAAGTACGTCTCTTTCTTTCTTCTCCTCTTGTATTATCTCATACATCTTAGTTAGCGCATAGTCTTCGTATGCTTCGTAGTTGAGTTCGCTTACTATAGAATCTCCTATCTTACCTTTTACATAGCCTATGAATAACACAAGTGCTCCTCCGCCTAGATTGGTAGTTTCTCTAATAATATCTTCGACGAGTCTATTCAAGTCTAGTTTCTCGGATACTATACCTACTTTCTTCTCCATGCTATCCCCAACATGGTGGTAGGTGCTGAAGACTATAATGGACTACTATGTGG
>JALTYD010000058.1 GCA_027046525.1 Pyrodictiaceae archaeon | reverse complement strand
TGCTAAAAGAGCCCTAGAGGTTTTATTCTAGTACCCCCTATACTACTATAGGGGTTTTTAGCCCTAGTCTAGAAGAAGCTAGAGGGGTTGGGGAAACTGGCCTCATTTACAGTAGCACTCATCCATTTAAGACTCAAGCTGCTAGCACGTAGATCTAATCTCGAGAAAGCAAGAAAACTTGTTAGAGATGCTGTAATGCGTGGAGCAAGAGTAGCAGTATTACCTGCTTTTGTAAATACTGGTGCTTTCTTCCTACACTATCCACAATCTCGTAGCAAAGTTATAACACGTAATTATGCAGAACATATACCAGGCTCGACTACAGAGTACTTCTCGATGGTAGCTATAGAGAATAGTGCCTATATAGTACTAGGCCCAATAGTAGAGAGAGCAGGGCCTAGACTATTCCTAACAACAGTAGTAATTGCACCGAATGGAGCAATACTAGCTAAGTACAGGAAGATATCATTAAACCACATAGATACTAGCTTAGGTATAAGTAGTGGTAGACATACAGTGATTATGAATGAGCTCAAGAGGCCTATAGGAATACTATCAGAAGATGATCTATACTACCCAGAGATAGCTAGAAGCTTGATACTCAATGGTGCAACAGCACTAATTACTAGTCTAAGACCAGGCGAAGACCCTAAGAGGATAAAACTCCTACTCCAGACTAGGAGTATAGAGAACAATGTACCTATACTAGCAGTAGGAGGTATGCTAGAAACAGTCGATAGAGCTTTCGAAATACCAACAATAGTAATAGATCCACAGAACGGGATAGTCGAAGAACTAGAAGAACCTAAAGATACATTCGTCCTAGTCGAAGTGTTAGAAAAACCAACAAATCTAAAAGATATAATAGATGCTGGTCTAAAGTCGAAAGAATTATCAAAGCTATACTGTAAAGCTGCAAAAGAGAGCCTAGTAGAGAATCTAGCTGGCCAGCTAGGCAAAGAGTAGAATCTAGTCTATAGAAGCAATCCACTTGACAAGTTTAACACCTCTCACATCATATAGAGTGCCGCCAGAAGCAATAGCATCTCTAACAAGCCAACAGATACGTCTATCAATAAAAACACCGCCGATATATCTAAAACCAAGTCTAGATGCTACTAGTGGATGAAAACTATAACATGCACCAACACCTATTACTCTTTTATCTCTACAGCCTACAAGTCTAAACAGAGAAGGAACATCTGCAACTACACCACCAACTAGAACTAGTACATCATATCTATCTATGCTATTCTCACTAGTACTACTAGTAAACCCGAAAAACTCTACATCACTATTATCACCAATCAGCTTGAAAGAACCATGGAGATCAGTTTCTCCGAGAAGATCTCCTCTAAGAACTCTAATACTCGGTGGCCATATAGTCTCTTCTAACCACGCACTTGTTAGAGCATTAATAGTAGCAAGTGAGAGAGAACTAGCTAGCCAGTTCTTCTCTCTAACTATAAGTCTAAGAATAGATCTTGGATATAAACTAAACCTATCTAGTCCAAGACCTCTAAAACTCTGAGATCTAGGAGATGGATACGAACATACACCACACCAGCCACCCTCTATCTCGACATATACTTGTTTAAGACCTAGTAGGAAGTCTACAACTCTACGTGTAGACCATCTCCTAAGAGGACCATCAACGGCCTCACGTAGTATATCGTGAAACTTCTTCCACTCATCCAATTCTATCTCCACCTAGCTTAGTGCTAGAGACTCTATAGAACCTAGATTGAAACCTACGAGCTGTGCTAGTAGAATCCTAGCATCTCTAGAAGCACTAGCTACTAGTAGAGGATCAGCCTGGTAGACATAGTGTACATAGTCTAGATAGACTACTACTGGATAATCACCTTTACTTCTTATCCTCCAGTATCTCTTCTCGTCTCTAGTAGCTCTGCTCAGCCTCATACTCTGTAGATCACTAGAGCTACAACTCCTAGATATACAACTAGCTACTTCAGATATAGAGTCTATGTAAGAATCTAGTACACTATAATCAACTATTCGTAGATGTAGTTTAGCACTATTATCATCTAGTAGAGGACCTTCTACTACATGGATAACAAATCCAGCATCTCTCAGCCTACTATAAGCATCTACATCTAGATGTAGAGGAGAAGCATATACTGATGCAAATAGTAGTGATTCTGCTAGACAACTCCATATCTTCTTCGACAGGACATCTACGAATCTAGACAAGTATTCTCTGATAGTATTATCAGGGTATTCTAGTAGGTGGAATGGATTACCATCTAGGTATTCTCTACTGATAACTCTATTCTCTAGTATACAAGGAGGAACTCCTAAGTCTCTATACTTATACTTTCTAGATAGCCATTTAATCGTCCTATCGATATCACTATTCTTATCTACTGCGAGTACTCCTCTGAGGTTCTTTACGAGATATATATATCTCTCAGATACCAAGTATCTACCCCAGCTATCTCTACACATATACTATATAGTAGCTCAGTATCTATAGTAGTATATTACATTATTTAGTATAGTATATTGTTTTGTACCTATCTAGGTATTACTTTGAGCTAGTTTCCTAGCTAGCTGGGTTATTAGGAGAGAGGAGGCTGAGACTAATTCATATAGTAATACCAGGCAGTATTATCGTGGAGAGTAATACTACTTAGCTCTTGTACAGACTAGAGTACCCCTCTATAACACTGTAATACTGTCTGCGGGAGATAAGTATTGAATAATACTAGAGAAACAAGACAACCAGTAGGTGTTATATCTGGAGAATCTAGACCTAGTAGCTTTATATTCACACTCAATCCTTCTGCGATAATACTACTACACGACTATGTGTACTTTGAAGTCGATGATACACCCCCAGGTATGAATAAGCCCGTTAGAGTGAAAGTAGTTGCACAAGTACAATCTCTTAGGAGGATTGCACTTGGTGTTGCACCTGAACATCCATGGCAAGTACTAGAGAAGATGAGTATACCAGGTGGAGATACAGTAATAGCTTATGCTAGAGTACTAGGGTATAAATGGAGAGGATCTATACATGTCCCTCGTAGAGCACCACCTATTGGTAGCAGAGTATACTATGCACCTGATAGTCTCCTTGCAGAATTCTTCTCAGTGGATAAAGAGAGGAGAATACATATAGGTTATCTTGTATCTAGGCCCTCTGTACCAGCTTATCTCGATTTAGAGGGGATTAAACGCCATATTGCTATAATAGCAGCTACAGGAGCTGGTAAAACTTGGGCTAGTATTGTCCTCATCGAGGAGCTTCTAAAGAAAGGAGCTACAATAGTCGTACTTGACCCTCACGGCGAGTATACTAGTATGAAGACATCTATACATAGACTTGGTAGTAGTTTTAGAGAATCTGTACGTATAGTTAAGGGGCATAGAGATCAAGAAGGAGATATACAGTATAGGATTGGTATACCAGGACTAAGTGCTGATGAACTAGCAGATGCTGCTGGTGTACCTAAGAAGGCTACGAAGATTAGAGCTATAATGGGTAGTGCTAAGATTGTATCAGAATGGCTATCTACTACTACTCGTGATAGTTCATGGATAGAGCTTGATGGTATTATTAGAGTTTTACAAGAAGCTATAGATGTAGTTGAGAAATCTAAACTCTCTAAGTCGAATGGATTATCTGTATTTGGTAGGAAGCTAATAGGTAGACTACTAGGTCTAGGTAATGGTAATGGGCCTAGTAATAGCTATGTAAAACTCGCTGAGAATAACAAGAAGCTAGAAAAAGCTCTTAGACTAATATGGCTCTCTATAGAGAGAGATAGTAGTCCAGGCTACGATGCTATTAGGTACTTAGAAGAGCTAAAAAAGATTGGAGTATATAGTTCAGTAGGTACTCCTCTCAGCGAGATAGTAGCTCCTTCTAGTGTAACAATAGTTAATCTAGCAGGCCTGAGAAATATTGTACAAGATCATATAGCATACGATATAATGAAGAGATTGTTTGAAGCAAGAATAAGATTTATACGTAGACTAGGAGGAGAATCCTACCAGCAGCCAGTAGTTATTATTATGGAGGAAGCACATAGATTTATACCACCACGTGGACAGAGCCAGACAAAAACAAGAGAAATAGCTTCACAGATAGCTAGTGAAGGTAGGAAGTTTGGAGTCTACATGGTAGTTATTACTCAGAGACCCAGTAGGATAGATCAAGATGTATTAAGTCAGATGCAGAACCAGATTATCCTGAGAATAGTAAATCCTAGAGACCAAGAAGCTGTAAGAGACTCAAGCGAGCAGCTAAGCCAGGATCTACTAGAGAATCTCCCTGGACTTAATAGAGGAGAAGCTGTAATAGTAGGGCCTATGACTAGTGCACCTCTAATGATTAGACTCAGAGATAGAGTACTAGAGTATAGTGGACAAGATATAGACCTAGTAGATGCTTGGAGTAGAGTAAAAGAGCTTGAAACTGAGCACCTACTACTAGAGAGAGAAATTCTAGCTAGACTTAGTAGAGTAGCTAGTAGGAGATACGAAGATATACCTAGCTATATTGGAGAACTACTAGGTGTAAAACCTAGTAGTAGAGAAGTAGTAGATGCACTAGAGTATCTGAGAAGTGGAGAAGTATGGGTATCGCAGAGCTATGATCCTTCAGTGTTATTCGGCGAAGTCATCTACCGGGGGGCGATTTTTAGAGTAAAGACAGATCTAGGAGAGAAGTTCTACAAGTGTAGCTGTAGAGCAGAGAGAGTATGTAGCCATGTAGTTGCTCTATTACTCAAAGCTATTATTGATGGACTAGTAGAAAGTAGTATTCTAGAGACAAGATTTACTGAGCTACAGGAAATCTGGGGAGAAAGATACTAGTAACGTAATACTCTATTCTACTTTTCCACTATAGATTCTCTACTAGGAGTATAGTAGTTCTATAT
>JALTYD010000057.1 GCA_027046525.1 Pyrodictiaceae archaeon | reverse complement strand
GTATATTTCTAGATAAATAATTTCACGCCTATACCTAGCTATCTATCTAGTAATCTAGAGTTTCTAGTAGTGTTTTATATAGTTCCTAGGTATTTTTGCCTCAATTATTTATGATATATCGTGTTACTAGTACTCTATGGGTGCTAGATATTGGTGGGATTTAGTAGTAGAGAGTTTGAGAGGAGGAGAGCTAGTGTACTGGAGTCTATGAGAGAAGCTGGGCTAGACGCTCTATATATTGCATCTCCTCCTAATATTACGTACTTAACTGGTTTCGAGTTTATACCCACAGAGAGGCCGATTTCAGTTATTCTCGTAGGTAGTGGAGAATTAATCGCTTATGTTCCTCTCCTCGAAGCTGAGCATTTCGAGAAATATGCATATGTTGATAGTGTTGAGTGGTATAATGAGTATCCAGATGAAATCCACCCAATTAATAGAATTGCAGAATTACTGAAACAGCTCGGCCTTGAGGGTAGAAAGATTGGATATGATGTTGATGGATATGGACATGTTTTTGGTTATCGTGGCCCTAAGCTTAGTGATGTATTTAGGGCTGACTATGTTTATGCTAGAGATATTGTTGAAAAATTGAGGATGAAGAAGAGCAGCGAAGAAATAGGTATTCTGAGAGAGAGTGCTAAGTGGGCTACACTTGCACATAGACTATTACAAGAGTATACTGTACCTGGACTGATAGAAGATGATATCTCTCTGAGAGCTAGCTATGAAGCAACTATGGCTATGATAAAAGCATTGCCTGGATTCAGAGGTTTAAGAGCTATGGCAGGTTTTAGAGGACAAGTAGGACCTCATAGCTATTATCCTCATTCTCTATCTATACATGCTGTAGTCAAGAAAGGGCAAGTATTAGTAACAGGTGCTAGTGCTAAGATTAATGGATATAGTGCTGAGCTTGAGAGAACACTATTCGTTGGTAAGCCTTCTAGGAGACACGAAGAGTTCTTCAACTTCATGATGAAAGCAAGAGAAGTAGCACTAGATAATATCAAGCCAGGTATCAAATGTAGTGATATCGATAGAGAAGTCCGTAGATTCTACAAAGATAATGGATTATACAAATATTGGAGACACCATACTGGTCATGGAATCGGTATTGAGTACCATGAAGCTCCATTCCTAGATATTGGAGATAGTACTATTATCGAGCCCGGTATGGTTCTTACTATTGAACCAGGATTCTATGTCGAGAATCTAGGAGGATTCCGCCACTCAGACACTATACTTGTTGTAGACGATGGATATGAATTTATTACACACTACCCTACTGATCTAGATGATCTCATCATAGATGTTTAGAATATAATACCATGGATAGACTAGCTACTGTCTAGCATCGTCTATGGTAACTTATTATTAGTGATCGATATAGTGCGTATAGATGTGGGTGCTGTTAATTGGCTATTGGTAGGATTCGTGCATTTATTAGTGTTGATATAGAAGATCCTGTTGTTGTTTCTCGTATTGCTAGGATTAGAGATTCTTTTATTGCTACTGGTGCTCCTATGAAGCCTGTCGAAGATAAGAATTTCCATGTTACTATAAGATTTCTCGGAGAAATACCTGTTACACTTATTGATGATATAGAGAGAGTAATTGCTGAGTCTAAACCTAGACGTACACGTTTAGTTCTAGAAGGTGTAGGTGCATTTCCATCACTTTCTAGGCCGCGAGTCCTCTGGGTAGGAATTAGTAAGGGTAGTGATGAACTAGAGAGAATACATAGTGTTATTGAGAGAGGACTTCGACGACTAGGTTTTCGTGCAGAGAGAGAAGAGTTTGTTGCACATGTTACTTTTGCGCGACTAAAAGGTGGAAGAAATATTGATAGAGTTGTAAAGCTCTTAAATGAGCTGAGCGGTGTTGAAGTAGGCGAAGTAGAGCTTTCATCTGTTAGACTTAAACAGAGTATTCTGACTAGGAGTGGCCCAATATATAAAACTATTAGAGAAGTTGTAGCTACGTAGTTTTCTCCAAGGAATACTTAATTTTTGTCCTAGTGGTAAAATTATGGATTAGAGGTGTTATAGGCCTTGAAATTAACAGATATTGTACAGATAGTTGAAGATGTAGTACGTGTACATAGCTATTATGTATTTGGTGTTGTTAGTGGAGATAAAATTGCTCTAGTATCTAATCGTGATGGTTCTAGTAAAATATGGCTATATAGTCTAAGAGATGGAGAACTGGAGAAAGCTAGTTGGCATATAGTAGCTAGTGTTGCAGAACCACCTAGAGGAGCTGATAGAATAGTATATACACGTGATGTCGCAGGCGGGGCTGAAAAACACGAAATCAGAGTAGTCTATATCGATAACCTGGAGGATAGTTTACTTGTTGATCAAGAACCTGCTAGGATTTTTGGAATAGCTGATAATGGTAAGAGTATAGCATATACACGATCTACTGGAGATGAGATATCTGTCTACTTGTTCGATAACAGTAGACCAGAGAAGATAGCAGTACTTCCTGGTATGGGTTTTGTAACAAGTATGGATGACAGATACATCGTAGGTTTTGGGTCACTGAAAGGTAATCCACGTAGTGCTGAGCTATTCATAATAGATACTAGTACTGGTGATTTTAGGATATATACTCCGAAAGATGGTAGTTATAATTCAATGCCGAAGGTTCAGAGTGGAAAAGTAGTATTTGAGACAACTGCCTATGGAGGTAATAAACTTGCACTACTAGATCTAGAAGATATGGAGTCCAGAGAACTAGAGGGCGAGAAAGACTATAGAGAATTTAGACCTGTCGAACATAGTGTATTCAAGTTTAGCGAAGATAGAGGCTTCTTAGTTGTTGGGAAGAAAGAAGGAAGAAGTAGAGTTTTCCTCAACTGGGAGGAAGTACCTACACCTAGAGGTACTATCTACGGAGTAGTTGACTACAAGGGTAGAGTATATGCAACTGTTACGAGTTTTACAAAACCACCTTACGTTGTAGAAGCTGAGCCTAGGAGAGGCTATAGGATACTAATTGAGCCAACATTATCAGATTCGCTCAAAGAAAAACTCTCAAGCGAGATCGAATTCACATATATTAATTCTACAGGTGGAGTTAGAGTACCTACATTTATTGTCAAGTCCCACCTAGCCAAGGAGTCTAAATCAACAGCTGTTTATATCCATGGAGGTCCATGGAGTGAAGTATCTGATGAGTGGAGACCATTAATGGCTGCAATTATTGCATCTGGCTTCAACCTAGTAGCTCCTAATTTCAGAGGATCAACAGGCTATGGCGAAGAATACAGAGCTATGGATATAGGTGATCCAGGTGGAGGTGATCTAGATGATGTAGTTGCTGCTACTAAGTATGTTGTTGAACAAGGTATTGCTGATAAAGATAGACTATACATTATCGGCTACAGCTACGGCGGTTATATGACTCTGTGGACTCTTGTTAATAGACCAGGTATGTTCAAGTGTGGAGTAGCTGGTGCAGCAGTATCAGACTGGGAGGAGATGTATGAACTTAGTGATGCTATCTTTAAGAGCTTTATAGATGTATTATTCGCGAAGAAGAAAGAATTACTGAGAGAGAGGAGCCCGATAAATAGGATCGAGAATCTCTCTGATAAGCTATGTATTATCCATCCACAGAACGATAGTAGGACGCCATTAAAGCCTATCCTGAAGTTTATGAATAGACTACTAGAACTAGGTAAGACTTATGAAGCACATATAGCACCTGATATGGGCCATATAGTGAATACAATTGATGATGCTGTAAAAATACTACTACCAGCTCTACTATTCCTAGTCCGTTGTGATAATAGGCTAGAGTAGAGTATGTAGAGGTGGAGTAGAGGTTTAGGGATAAATACTTTGTGTCTATAAAGAGGAGACTAGCTAGATTAGATTTCTACCTAGTAGCTACACTAGTAGTCTATGTACTAGTAATGTTACTAGTAGGTAGTATAATAGGTAGTGGTTATTCTTTCTCTATGAAGGAAGTAGTTATTCTACCATACCCTATGAGGATAAGTGTAGATAACTATACAGATTCTATACTGAGTCCTCTAGTTAGAGTATGGGGTAGAGCTTATACTAGAGAACTAGTTGTTGCAGAAGAAGAGCCTATAGAGCTAGTAAAGCCTCTAGTAAGCGGTAATCTTACATGTAGTAGAGTAGTAGGGACAGAGTATCTCTACAAGTGTAGAGGAAGAGGCTATGTCTACAAATTTGCTGGTATACTAAGCGAGTTTGTAGAGAGAGGTAATACTAGTAGGTATTTCTACTACGGTAGTGGTATAAGAATACTAGTATATAGTTATGATACAGCTGTATTTGGTACAGTTATCTCACAAGTAGTTGTAGTATTGTACTCGTATAGTTGTAGAACAAGATTTGGAGAAAAAGACTATAAGAAGTATAGATGGATACTACAAGCTGCTGGAGTAGCTAGTCTAGCTACTGGAGCAGTATCTGCTGTAAGAGAACATCCATGGTTTCTAGGTCCTATAAGAGGAGCAATTATCTTGTTAGTAGTTGTAGCAGTTGCTGGAGCTGCTGTACTACCTGTAGTTGTAGAGAAGCTCTACAACTGGGTTGAAAGTAGGAGATCCTGAGTATTAGTCACCTACCCTATCCTAAATAGGCTATTCTTACCTAGATACTAGTATCTGGGGTTCTTTTGAAGCGCAAGAAGGATTTCCTAAAACTACTAGGTATCGGTAGATTCCAGGTAATGGCTCTACTACAAGCTGCTAGATACTATATAGCTTTCGAAGAGAATATTGAACGTGCCAAAAGTTTCGGCCTTAATAGAGCTATATTCTATGCATGGGCTAAACACTATGGACCTAGACGTAGACCTATAGATATAGATAGAGTACTCAGTAGAGAAGATACAGTATCTGGAGCAAAATGTAGTGGACAACTAGTAGA
>JALTYD010000056.1 GCA_027046525.1 Pyrodictiaceae archaeon | reverse complement strand
GCACTAGTATCAACTATATCAAGACTATTAACAATCACCTATAATATAGAAGAGACTATATCAACACCTACTGCAAAGAAAATAGCATATAAGCTAGCAAGTATAGCGCGAGAACAAGTAGAGAAACTACTAGAACAACTAGGCACTGTAGGAGTAGATATAGTTGTAGAAATTGAAGAAATAGACTCCTTCAAAATAGCTATAGCTAGACTCTCTAAATGCTTCTACTGTGGATCTGAGATAGTCTTAGAAATAGAACACCCCAAGACTAGCTGCCGCGGGGTAATTCTCGTATACAAATGTAGCAAGTGTAGATGGAGAGCTAAATCAACAGTATGTATCCCATTAAAGAGTATTTCCTCAAAAACATAGTAATTATATAATATAACTTCTTCTTCATTATGCTAGATTTAAAAACAACAAATTATCATAATAACTATGTGGCGGACACGGCAGGACCCGGTGTCTATAATGGTGCTTAACCGGGCAGTAATACTAGCATATTTTGCACTAATGTTCATAGCTGGTCTATGGCTACAAGACTTCTACCAAGTACTAGTTAATAGCTGGGTGAACTATACTCTACCAGTAACAATAAACTACAACATGGAGGTAAATAGATACACACCTCTTGTAGAAAGAGTAGTTATCATAGCAATAGACTCTCTACAGCCTAACTATCTATCAAAAAACTATAGAGAGATAGAAGGCTTCAAGAAAATAATAGAGAATGGCTGTTTTGTTGGAAATATTAAAGCTATACCCCCAACATTATCTACTTCAGGTAGAGCATCAGTAATAACAGGTCTACCACCTGAACTAGCAGGAGTATTATCAGAGAACTATGAGAGAGGCACTATTGATGTACCAAACTTATTCGATACAGCTAGAGAAAAAGGATATAGAGTAGTAGTTGTTGGAGACGAGTATATTGCTAGAATAGCTAGATACCATATAGACGAATATATTGATGCAAAAAACGATAGAGATGCTGTTAACAAAGCAGTAGATATCCTCATAAAAGAGAAACCACAGCTATTATGGCTAGGTCTACTAGAACCCAATAATATCGCTCTAGAATATGGAGTAGATAGTAAAGAATATGCGAAAAAACTAGAAGATACAGCATATCTACTTCGGCACTTATTATTCTCGCTCGAAGTAAATAAACTACTAAATAATACACTAATAATACTACTAAGTACGCATGGAAATACAAGAGATGGAGGATATGGTGGGAAAGAAGCAGAAGTTACATCAGCTTTCCTACTACTAATGGGGCCTTATGTAAAGAAGAACACAAGCACAAAAAGTAGCTACTATATAACATCTGCAACACCAACAATAGCATCAATGCTAGGTCTTCCATCAAAAATACCATCGTATTCAATGCCTATATTCGAATGCTTAGAAGGAAAAGCTCTAGAACAAGCATGCTACTATGGATTCAACTCTGCTCTAAACTTTATAACATTCACTAAGTCAATTGCAAACTACTACCAAGTACCACATCCCGAGGAGCTACGCCACGCAGAATCACTTATACGCTATGGCTTCGAATTTGCTAAAACTATAGCACATAGAAATGTCACGAGTATGCTCTCTACGCTTGAGAGAACATACCCAGTAATCTGGGATGGTTATGAGAAACTAAAAGAATCTATACTCGAAGAAGGTATCGAGATGAGACTACTATTAATAACTGCTTATATAACTATACTCATAGTACTATTGTATTTCGGTCTTAGAGGTCTATCTACGATCCATAAACTACTAGCTCTAGGAGTTAGCCTTGTAGGCTATTTCTTCTACTACTTCTACCTAGTATACTTCTTAAAACTAACACCATCTTTTTCATCGGTAGTATCTCTCGAGAACGTATATAGTGCTGGTAGAGAAGCTCTAGCACCACCACTAATAGTAATGCTGTTAATTCTAGCACTGGGAGCTATATCGATAAGATCTAGAGAGAATCCACGTTCTTATCTAGGATCAGCAGTAGCTAGCCACGTACTACTACTAGTATTCTTATCAATACCAGTTATCTACGTAGTACTATTCTATGGCTATAAGCCGAGATTTCCACCTCTAGACCCTGATGTCACACATATATTCTATACAAACCTCTTATACGCTGTAAATATACTATACTTCTCTCCACTCTTCCTAGTAACAACACTAGTATCGATAACTTTAGCAAAGAAATACCTCACTAGAGAAGTAAGAGTAAGATTCTCTAAGATTCTCTAAGCACTAGCTTATTCTTATAATAGGCGTTAACCCAAACACACCTAGATCTACATCTTCTCCTGGTCTACCTTCTGCTGTGAGTATTCTCACACCGAGAGGCATTCCTTTTGCAGAACTAGCACTTAATACTTCTCTGAGGATACTCTGTGCTAGCTGTGGAGACCACTCTCTACTAGGTATAACTACCATATCAATACCAGCTACACAAGCATAGTTTAGTAGTGCTAAGTCCTTTAGACTAATTCTTCCTTCTCTTACTCTATTCTTTAATATATTATCTTCAGCTACTGGTAGCATTACTTGGTTGAATCCTGTACAGATTGTTTCATCGCAGGTCCTTGCAATCATCTCTTCTAGCTCTAATATAGCTGAACCAGTACCTATCTCTCCTAGAGGTACACCACTTATCTTCTCTACTAGTTCTACTACACTATCATCCATCCACGGTGAGAGAGATAGATCAAATCCATAGAACTGTAGTCCTCTCCTACGCAGTATATCTGTTACTGCATCTTCTATTCTATCGAGTGTACCTAGTAGCTCAGCATTAGCTTCTGCTCTATCTTTCTCTCTAAACAGACTAGCATATAGTAGTGCTATAGATAGACCAGGTACTGAGGAAGTAGTAGTAGCTGATGGAAAATATGGTGTTTCTACGTGGTCAGGTACTGTTACAGAGAATCTATAAGCTATACTAGGTTGTAGAGAAGCAATACTATAGAGTAGCTGTGCTGTTGTTTCATCAGCTCTATCAGTATAGACACTAGCATATACTCTGTCACCAGCACTAATTACTCTCTCTATATGACTAGGAGTTATACTGAGAGAATCAGCATGTAGTACAGAGTAGTATATACCATCATAGTATCTAGTCTTCTCAAGGATAGATACAACTTCTCCAATTCTCCCCCTCACCGGTGGAAATGCTACTCTCTTAGTCCATACTTCTACACCAGCTTCTCTCTCTATAGCCTCAGCTGCCTCCGATACTATCTCTGTAGCCTCTGTAACTACTCTATTGATATAACCAGGGTTGAGCCAATCGTCGATAATAACGTGTAGAGTTACTGCACGTACTCTTATCTTCGCCACGGCTAGCACCTACTCCTAATCTAGTAGATTAAGAATAGGTGAGTCTAATTGAACACATATTAGAGCTCCCCTTTTAAATCCTAGTACTACTAGTATTGTTGTAAACAACTCGAGAAATATAACTAGGTAGGTTGAAGGACTAGTCTGGTGTATATCGTGGAGAGCAGAGAGATACCATTAATAGAAGTTGAAGCAAGCTCTACGAGCAGCAAGTCTATAGCATATCTAGTCAATAAAGCTAGTAGTACTAGTCTCGAAGTATCAGAACTACCACAGTTCGGAGGAATAGAAGGTAAACCAACACCACTAGAACTATTCCTAGGAGGTATAGCTTCATGCGAGACTTTTATGTTTAGAATGATAGCTAGTACTCTCGGCGTCAGAGGAGAATATAGTATAACTGTAAGAATAAGTGGGAAATTCAAGATAGGCACTGGGCTCGAAAAACTAGATCTAGAAGTAACTATTACAGGACTAGATAGAGAACTTGCTGAGAAAATATATCTACTAGTCAAGAATAACTGTCCACTCTATACAACTATCAGAAAACTAGGAGTAGATATCGCCGAGAAAGTAATAATCAAGTAGACTCTCTATACTCTCGTAAGTTTTGCTAGTATTCTTCTAATCTTCTCTGCATAATCTCTATAGCCTTTCATCTCTATAATCTCTATAATTCTCCTAAGTATATCCTCTCCAACTTCTCTTGAGAGATACCCTAACACTGTATCATCAATAGTAGTATCTACGTTTTCTCCATCTATTATCTTCGTAATCGAGTAGAGAAATTGGAGTAGTTTGCTACTACTAAGTCTCTCATCTAAGACAATATTACTACAGCGCTTAATACTATCCAGTTCTAGCTCTCTAGCTCTCCTAGTATTACCTACGACTATATTTGATAATATCACTGGAATAACCTCTCGGCAGTAGTCTTGCTGATTGTAGACTATCTCGTATAGTTTAAGAGCCTCTTCTCCATACTTTATACTATTCTCGTAGTCTCCAAGCTCTAGATACATCCGCGATATAGTAGTAGCTATTCTTCCTGCGAGAGCCCTAATACCGAGTGATAACAATATATCGTAGATCTCCTGAAGATCTCTTAGACTCTCTCTATACTCTCCTACTAGTCTCTTTATAGATGATGAATGGATCTTAGCAATAACGTATACTAGTGGATCTGGGTGCTCTCTAGCAGCTTTAACTTCTCTTAGAACTTCTCTGTATGCTCTTCTATAATCTCTCATACTCGTATATAGTCTCGCTAGACTAGTATATATCTCAAGAGCTGCATATAGTCTTAAACTACTATTAACACTCGGTAGTAGTTCTTCTGCCTTCTTAGCCAACTCTATAGCTTCTCTATAATCTACTAATCCATAACTAGCCATATCTACGAGTCTAGCTATACTCTGTATAGATAGAAATGGATCTCTCAAACCAGCGAGACTAACAACTCTTCTAAACCTAGTTATAGCTTCTTCGTAGAACTCTTTGTTTAGATAGACTACTCCAAGCTCATAGTCTACGAGTTTAATTAGATCATAGTTATAGAATCTATTCTCTATAGATTTTAGAATAGACTCGTATAGATCTATATAGTTAAGTATTCTATACGAGATACTAG
>JALTYD010000055.1:616-5047 GCA_027046525.1 Pyrodictiaceae archaeon | reverse complement strand
CATGTATGCTTCTCTTATCTGCGGGTCCTTCCTAAGAATTTCATTTACTCTTATGGCGTCTTCGAGAGTAAATATTCTCTTTTCACCAGTTACAGGATCTTTGTATTCGATTAGTTCAGTTAGTTTATTCTTTAGTTTCTCGAAAGTATTCCTATCAATACTTTTGTCAATGTAGTATGCTTTTAGAAGGGCTGACCATGCTTCTTGGAGGAGATCATGGTTTTGCTTTAGTGTAGCTACCCAGAAGAGTTGCATAGGATATTCTACCATTAGTGCTAGTGTGTCATTAAATTCTATTGCTTTAGTTGTAAGTGCCTGTTCGAAAGCCCTCTTTAGATCGAGTCTTTTCTGGCCCTCCGGAGTATCGAATACTCTAGGATTCGAAGGTAGCCTGTTTATACTTGGGTCAAGCCATATTTTCTGACCCTCTGATAGTATCCATGCTATGAATGCTTCTGCTGCCTCGGGATTATCTGTAGATACTGTTACAGCTATGGGATCTCCATTTACTATCGTCTCACCTTCTGGTAGTACATATCTACATGCAGGATTTACTCGTTCAGCAGTATATCCATAGAAATCTATTGTAATTCCAGCTAATACTTCGCCTACAATTACTGCATCTCTTACATCACCACTTCCCTCACGTATATCAGCATTCGCTGCCATGAGTGTAAGTATTCTCCAGCCCTCCTCCCAGCCATAAGCTTGTAGTATTATTTCATACATTCTTGTGTTGCTAGTACTCTGTAGTGGATCAGCGACTGAAATAGGGGGAATACCTTGTGTTGCTAGTACTAAACCTAGTTCATCGCTTGCCAGATCCCTCCAACTTCTAAGCTTAGATACGTCAAAGTCTAATTCGCTAGCTACATCCATGTTTACTGTGAAACCAAAACTTGCTATAGCTGCAGCGACCCAGTAGATGTTACCTTCTTCGTCTATTCTCTTAGTAGGTACACCAGCTATTTTGTCTGGAATCTGGTTAACAACTTGTAGTACATACTCTCCTTGTAGTGGTCTTAAGAGTCCTTCAAAATATAGTGAATCAAAAAGCGTAGGGCCTCCACCCCAGGCTACATCTATTGCCTGTTTCTTTATTGTTGGTGCCCAGAAGCCTGGTGGGAGAGGTATGAATCTTATGTTCTTTATACAGTATTTCTCTGCTACTTCTGATTTCAAGAAGAGATCAACTGTTATCTTCTGAATATCTGCGGGATGACGTGTTAGTATAGTTAGTTCTACTTCTTCTGTACATTTTACGGGTGTTGGTGTTGTCTTTGTTGTTGGTGTTGTTTCTGTTGGTGTAGTTGTTGGTGATGGTGTTGGCGATGGAGATGGAGTAGTCACTGGGCTAGAAACAGTCTCAGTAGGAGACACAGTCTCAGTAACAGTAGGAGTAGTTGTCGGTGTAGATATTGGAGGTGGTGTCGAAGGTAGTGTTTCTTTTTCTTTCTGTACTAATAGCGTATATGAAGCTGCTACTAGTACTATAATAACAATTACTACTATAGCTCCAATAGTTCGACTTGACACCATTTTATTCCCCGTTGTTGTATTTGCTGTTGCTAGGGTTACTTAAGTTATTCACAGAGAAAGCAGCAGGAGAGAAGCTATTGATAATGCTCTTGTATAACATTTACCAAGCACTCGTCCCACTACAACAATATTACCCTATAATGGAGAAGTAGATTATTTTTCTACATAGGTAATGTTTAAAGAATCCCTAGATTCTACACCCTCATACACGAGGTGAATTTGTGGATGAGAAAAATTATCACTACTTCTCTAGTAGTAGCTTCTATACTAATACCTCTATTCGTAGGATTGATTGCTAATGCTGCGCCAGAGCTACCTATTATCGTAGTTGATTTAGCACATGGCCAAGGCCACAATGGAGTATGTGCAATGATGAAAACTATACCCGATGCTTATTGGGTAGTTGTTGTAAAGGATGAAGCCACAGCGGAAAACCTACCTACATGTATTAAGAATCAGGCATACGACATAATTGTGGGAGATCTTACTGTTGTCGCCGACCTGAGAGCAAATATGTTAATTATAGGACAACCTATTGAAGCATTCTCAGATGCTGAGAAGAACGCTATCGTAACATGGTTTAAAGAGGCAGGAGAAGCATTATGGTGTGCTACCGATAGTGATTACCCTGCACAAGGAGGGAATCTTGAGCTTGCAATGATAAATTGCAACGATCTACTAGATTATATGATGGCTTCTGGGATAGATGTTAATCTAAGAGCCGATTTTGTATCAGTTGAAGACCCAGAGCTGAATGCTGGGAGATCATATAGAGTTGTTGCACTCGTAAGGCCTGGCGATGCTTTTAATGCTTCTCTCATCGGTTTAGGTGCTGAACTAGTATTGATGCATGGTCCTGGTGCTGTTGCATGGGTTGATAAGGATGGAAACTGGTACAAGGTAGGTGACCCTGGAACACCAGAGAATATAGTGCCAATAGTAGTTACTACGGAGGCAGGAGTTATAGTAGAACACCAGCCTAAGAAGCCAGGAGAGCCTGGTAACCTAGGCTTTGCCCACAGTGTAGGTGAGACAGGATCCTTCGTTCTCATGGCTGCACAAGTCCTTAATATAGAAGGAGCTAGAAAAGTTGTAATTGTTAGTGGAGAGTCTCCCTACTATGGTTACCAATCGCTAGTCACAAGTGAATACTACGGTGTAGAGCTAGATGGACCTAGATTCTTTAGAAACCTAGTATTATGGGCTATAGAGTCCTATGGCGAACTAAAAGCTCTATCCAAGATAGTAGCGATCAAACCTACACCAACAATACCAATGGAGGAAATAATGTCAAAGGTAGAAGAACATACAAAGGGTGTCGAGCAGAAAATGAGTAGCAGGCTAGATAATATAGATGCTCGTGTTACTGCTATAGAAAATAGCATAAAAGAAATCACCAGCAGCATGGAGGAACTAAGTAATGCAGTAAATAGTGTTTCTACAGGCTTCAAGACATTACAAAATAACATGAAAACTCTTGCTGATTCGATGTCAAAAGCCTCCGAGGGATTAACTACATTAAAAGACAAAGTATCGACACTATATACTATGTCAGTTGCAGCAATAATTCTAGCTATAATTGCATTAGTAGCATCTGGTTTTGCAATGAGGAAATAATATTGTAACACCTACGTTTTTTAATCCTTACACTGTAAGCCCTATATATAATATTAAATGTACTTCTTCTGAGAATAGTTAAATATACTAGCACCTTTCACAGACTTGTGGTCTTGGAGGTAAGTTTGGGGAGTAACAATCTAAGGATAAAATCTTTCTATGTGATTCTTATAGTCTTTATAATGTCCTTAGGGATAATCCCTAGCATAGTTCTAGCAGAAACAAATAGCAATACAGCTACTATACCAGAGAAAACAGCAGTTTTTGAGCCTGGATTAGTAGTGAGGCCCAAGATAGCAACACCTGCATTTGTCAGCCCTGGTGAAAATTTCATACTAATTCTGAGTAGAGAAATACCCTTAGAAAGTATAATTATAGAAGATGGATTTGGTAATGTTTATAGATTGAATTATGAAAAGATAAATGCAACACACTATGTAGTCACTATACCACCAGATGCACAACCCGGATTGTACGACTTGATACTGTCAACAGAAAATACTACTTATGGAGAATATAGATGCGTAGTGGTAGGAGATGAAAACATATTCAAAAAGCTGTATATAATACATGTGAGTGATAGACATTTTGGCGTTATCAGCAAAGGGAAACCAGCCTCTGAATATGATCTAGCAGCGAATCTCATAGCACTAGCACTACCATTCAATACCATCATTGTTGATACTGGTGATCTAGCAGATACTGCTAAAGCACAAGAATACATAGAGAGTATAACAATTGACTATATTCTAGATAAACCTCTGGTAGGAGTTCCAGGCAATCACGACATAGTTGGAGGAGCTACAACGTATAATGCTTATCGTGGAATGAGAACTTATACATTATCAGTATTTGATCTATACAGAATAGTCGGTATTGATAGTGGCAGTGAAGGCTATGTCTCGATGCCAGTTGCTGAATGGGTCTATAACGTACTCACCAAGAGTACAGAACCAATAAAAATAGTATTCTTCCATCATCCACATTTCACGCATATGTTTGGTGATATAGATTATGTGTTTACAGTTAGCAGTTGGGAGGAATTAGTAGAAATACTAACTAGTAAGAAGCCTGGGAGCAGATACACATATGTCTACTCGAGCTGGCTTAAAGCAAAAGATGCATTTGAGAAAATAGTACAAGCTTTCTACGAGACACCAGCATTAAGAGTACTTGTATTCTCTGGGCATGTGCATCTCAATTCATATGCAGAAGTACATAGAGATGATGGAGGTATTATCAACTATATTGTTACAGTAACAACTGGTGGATCTT
>JALTYD010000055.1:0-606 GCA_027046525.1 Pyrodictiaceae archaeon | reverse complement strand
TAGTAGAAGTAGATAGCACAACTGGTAACATCGAAATACTAGGAGATGGAGCATATTACGAAAGACATTCTAGCTTTAATTTAGACAAAATAAATGCTGAATACATTGTAACTGAGTATGCTGCTACAGTATCATTAGTGATAAATAACGAGAATATAGCTGGTTTCCTCAATAGAACAGTTGTTGCTGTCCCTCTACCTGAGAACTTCTATGGTAAGACAGTCGGCATACAGTTGGAGAATTTAGAAGACTATAAGATTAGGTGTACTAGTCTAGGATGTGTTGTCTATGGATATAGTAGTGAAAAGCCAAAAATAGGTACAGAATATCGACTAACAGTATACTTAAAAGAAGACAAAGAACCTCCGAAAATAGAACTAGTACGTATGCAACCAAAGAAACCTCTTGCTGGAAGACAAGTGATTTTAGAGTTCAAAGTGACCGACGATGCGTGGGGCGTTTATAGTGCCAAAGCCCTGTTAGAATACAAAGACCAGGTGAAAGAGCTGTTCCCAGTAATCATGGGTGATCCACTTAGTCCAGTGATCAGAATAGTTGTTGAACCCCTAGGAAAAGATGTTGAAAAAGCAACAGTAACATTAATAG
>JALTYD010000054.1:2541-5108 GCA_027046525.1 Pyrodictiaceae archaeon | reverse complement strand
TCCTTAAAGCAGTTTTTGGCCCTATACCTTTAACACCTTCTGGGTTATAGTCTGTCCCTACTAATATCCCTATTACAATTAGTTGTTCTCTAGAAATACCTAGAGCAGATGTAAGTTTGTTAAGTTCTAATAGTTCTGGCTTTATTTCTATGTATACATCTTTTTTAGGTAGTTTACGTCTACCACTAATAGCTATATTTCTAACTAGTCTAGGAGAACCAAATAGGAGAGAATCATAATCTTGGCTAGCAGTTGCCCATGCATCACCTTTTTGTACAATATAGGCTGCCTGTGCTTCTCCCTCGGCTGGTGCATCTACATATGGGATACCTAGTGCTTGAAGGAGTTTCTTAGACTCTTCTACCATTTCAGTAGTGAGTCTAGAAGTAGCTTGTGCATAACGTCTCGCTAATTCTATATCTCCTCTTTTCAAAGCTTCTCTATATTTTTTCTCGGCTTCTTCTTTCATAGCTTGTCTTTTTTCTAGCTCTCTTTGCTTGAGCTCTGGTGGTTTTCCATCGAAGACATAAACGATTTTAATTCCATGCTCTAATAGGTTGATGGTTCTATAGAAGAGACCACTTAGATGACTAGTTATTCTCCCCTGTGAATCCATCAATGGTGTCCCATCCGGTTGTCGTATTGCTGATAGGAATTGATATAACATATTGTAAGCATCTAAAGCTATTACTTTATATTTCATTGCCTCTAATTCTAGTTTTTCTATGATATTGTTAGGTATAAGTTCTCTTAAGTTGACACCCACACTATCCCCATTTCTTATCTAGAAGTTATATAGGGGTATTATTTTGGTATTTCTTAAAATTATTATCCTACTTATAGCTAGATACAAGTTCTACTATACGTTCATTCTCTTTTAGTACTATTACATTGACGATACCCTGCATTTCTAGTTTCATCAACTCTTTGAGTAGTGTAGTAAAAGATATATCGTATTTCTCTCTAAGTGCATTATAGATATCTACATCTCTTGCTCTACCTTTCTTCCTCTCTAAAAATTCAACTATAGCGAAATAAAGAGGAACGCCTTGAAAGTCTGCTCTCATAATAATACCCCTGTAGTCATATAACTGGTATGATTAGTAGTTATGTAAATAAAGATGGACCTGTTTGAGAGCTACTCTGAGTAGAGAGAGTCTGCTTTGCTTGTTTATACCAATCTTCGTAGAATTTAACCATTTCAGGTGTAATAGAGGGTCGGATTATTTTTATAGCTTTCATGAAGTGATCCATGAATATTCTTGATGCAGAGAAATCTTCTCTTAATGCGATCATTGCTGCTTCTCTTACTACAGCTTCTAGATCTGCACCACTGTAGTTCTCAGTAAGTGCCGCTATTTTTTCTAGGTCTACATCTTCTGCTAGTGGCATTTTCCTAGTATGTATACGTAGTATCTCTAGTCTAGCTTTCTTATCAGGAGGAGGAACATAGATTATTTTGTCGAGTCTACCAGGCCTAAGTAGAGCTGGGTCAAGCATATCAGGTCTGTTAGTAGCAGCTACGAATACTACGTTGCTCAGTGGTACTATACCATCTAGTTCTGCAAGTAATTGGTTAACGATTCTATAAGTTACGCCGCTCGAGTCATAGAAAGAACCACGTGTTTGTGCTATGGCATCAATTTCATCAAAGAATACTATGGCAGGAGAGTGTTGTCGTGCTTTTCTGAAGACTTCACGGACTATCTTTTCACTCTCCCCAACCCATTTACTCAATACCTCAGGCCCCCGTAGAGCTATGAAATTAGCACCACTCTCTGTAGCTACTGCTTTTGCTAATAGTGTTTTACCTGTACCCGGGGGTCCAAAGAGAAGGATACCCTTAGGGGGTGTTATTCCAAGCCTAGTAAATGTGTGAGGTGACTTGATAGGCCATTCAACGGCCTCCCTAAGCTGCTGTTTTACTTCGTCCAAGCCTCCTACATCATTCCAGTGAACTTCAGGTACTTCTATATAGATTTCTCTCAAACCACTAGGAATAATATCCCTAAGTGCACGTACAAAGTCTTCCATTCTTATCTCCATAGACTCTAGTAGCTCTGGTGGTATAGTGTCTTCGCTTAGATCTATTTTAGGAAGATATCTTCTGAGTGCATGCATTGCAGCTTCTTTTACTAATGCTGCGAGATCAGCTCCAGTATATCCTCTAGTTAGTTCAGCTATTCTTACTAGGTCTACATCTGGTGCTAGTGGCATATTTCTTGTATGTATCTGGAGGATCTCTAGCCTACCTTGTTTATCTGGGAGGGGTATCTCTATTTCTCTATCAAATCTTCCTGGCCTCCGTAGAGCTGGATCAACAGCATTTATTCTGTTTGTTGCAGCAATTACTATTACTTCTCCCCTACTTTCGAGACCATCCATTAATGCTAAGAGTTGAGCTACTACTCTACGCTCGACTTCTCCAGTTACTTCATCTCTCTTTGGTGCAATAGCATCTATCTCATCTATAAATATAATGCTAGGAGCGTTCTTTTTCGCTTCTTCGAAGATTTCACGTAGCCTCTGCTCACTTTCTCCATAGTACTTACTCATGATCTCTGGGC
>JALTYD010000054.1:0-2531 GCA_027046525.1 Pyrodictiaceae archaeon | reverse complement strand
AATGAATCGTGCACTTGCCTCATTAGCTATAGCCTTAGCGAGTAAGGTTTTTCCAACACCTGGTGGACCGTACAGGAGGATGCCTTTAGGAGGTTCAATTCCTAGCCTCTTGAATATCTCTGGGTGTTTGAGTGGTAACTCAACTAGTTCTCTTACTCTCTGGATAATCTCCTTCATGCCACCGATATCCTCATAAGTGACACGTGGGATTTTGTTAGGCTCAATCGGTCTATCAAGTAGTATAAGATTAGTCTCTGGTGTAAGAACAACTACACCACTTGGCTTTGTTGATACAACTAGGAAGGGTATTGATTGATTTAGGACAGGTACAAAGACAGTATCTCCTTCAACTAGCGGGTAATCTATTAGCTTCTTCTTTATATAGTTTACAAAACCGGGATCGACACTTATTGAAAAGCTAGCAGGAGATAGCTTAATGTGTATTGCTGGTCTAACATCAGCTTTTCTAACTATTA
The DNA here is from genome assembly GCA_027046525.1 of Pyrodictiaceae archaeon. Classification (GTDB taxonomy): domain Archaea; phylum Thermoproteota; class Thermoprotei_A; order Sulfolobales; family Pyrodictiaceae; genus JALTYD01. Next base: position 2,055 of record JALTYD010000054.1, on the reverse strand, counting down.
CTTTTTCGCCTATCCCCACACCAGCATTTCTTCTGAGTAATCCATCCATCCTAATAACATCTTTTCCTCTATCTTCTGGGTACGCTGGCCATGCAGTTGCAGCTGTGAGTTTTTTCCCTTCTATTTCTACGACTTCCCCGGGTTCAACATCTATCATCCTAAGCATATCTACATCTATACGAACTTTGCCTTTTCCTACATCTCTCTGTTTTGCTTCTATAACTTTGAGAATAACTTCTTTCCTACGACGAGATCTTGTTGGAAATGCCATTATCTAATACCCTGGAGATTTTATACTTATAGTAACCCACCGTAAGCTATAGGATCCATTTTGTATTACGAAGGATTATCCACCTTTATATTCATTCATATTTGTAGAGATAATGCTAGACTAAAAAGCTAGTAGCTAGATATACGGTGTACTGCTTCTATTTCTATCTCTTCTACTCCTTCTATGCTACGTAGTGTTTCTTCTAGATTATACGTACCTCCTTCACTCTCTTCCGGCATTATTATGTATAGTTTCAGCGAATGTAACCCAAAAGCAACTGGTATTTTATCATATCTTGTTATCTCATAGTTTTCTGGTAGTTTCTTTTCTATTTCTTTAACTAGCTTATCTAGATCTGTATCGACACTGGAAGGATAGATAGAGGCTACAACAAGTACTCTTGCCATAGTATCACCATCAGTGAGCTATGGGCCGTTGAATCCGCATTTAGGACACGTGTAAGGTACACCCATAGATCTACAGCTTTTACATCTCCAGATGATTACTTCTCCGCAGTTAGGACAAGGAAATACTACACCTTTCTCAGAAGGAGTTATTGGTCTATTACAACTACTACATAGAGGTAGACGTGCTGCATCTATTATGCTTAATCTTCGAGGGATGCTGGTTTCGAGCGACATAGCCAATCCCTACTGCTACTATTCTTTAGAGCTTAATTACTTGTTTGGTTTTATCTGCAATGGGGATTAGAGTGGAATACAAACAAGCTATAATAGTAAGATCAGACTTAGGTATGAGCAAAGGTAAGATAGCTGTACAAGTAGCACATGCTGCTGTTGAAGCAGTTCTAAATATAATTAATTCTGATAATAGTGTTTGGATTAGTTGGCTCAATGAGTGGAGAAAGCAGGGTCAGAAAAAAATTGTACTGAAAGTAAAAAATGAAAAAGAACTTTTAGAGCTATACAACGAAGCTATTCGCTACTTACTGCCAGTGGTACTTATTACTGATGCTGGACACACAGAGCTGCCTCCGGGTACTCGAACGTGTATTGCGATAGGTCCTGCTCCATCGATAGAAATAGATAGATTAACAGCAAGGCTTAAGTTATTGTAGGGTGTTATGAATCATTGAGTGTAAGAGAAGATTTCTTTGAGACTACGAATCCTCTTGATCTAATAGTAGGTATGTACTACCGTGTAAGAAAAAATGGAGATCTAGCTTGTATAGCAGAGCCTAGAGATAGAAACTTTATAGTTATCGAAGAGTATGAAATCCAGAGCAGTAATACTAAGATCAAACGATATTGCATCTATGTCTTAGTGAAGAGGGGGCTTTCTACCTACAAAGCAGTAGCTATACTTTCTAAAAAACTCGGTGTTAGAGTAAAACAACTTAGCGTCCTAGGATTAAAAGACACAGATGCTACAACTGTACAACTTCTATGCTTTCCCTGTAGAGAAGACACGCCGGTAACGATGAATCTAGATAATATATGGATAAGACTAGTAGGTAGATCTGAGAAATGTCCCTCTAGGCAAACATCGCTTATTGGCAATAAGTTCATAATTATCCTGGACGTAGAAGATGTTGATGATGCTATTAATGCTTTTCATGACTTAGCACAGGCAAAGATCCCAGCTTATTATGGTTATCAACGGTTTGGTATAAAGAGGCCAAATACCCACTTACTAGGATACTATCTTGTTAAGTTGGATTGGGGAGACTATTTTAGAGAACTGTTTAACTCTCCATATCCCCATGAAGATATACAAGAAATTTTGTGTAGAGCCAGTTATTCGAGAGAGTGTAACATAGGTAT
>JALTYD010000053.1:2208-5136 GCA_027046525.1 Pyrodictiaceae archaeon | reverse complement strand
CATAGTCTTCTATTCTACTTTTACGTGCTAGTCCAACTATTTTTATGTCTTGTATAGATTTTATCTGTTCAATTAGTATTTTATCATATGGTATTTCTGTAACTCTTCCAAATAGGAAGTATACTGTGTCTCCTGTCTCTTCGCCTACTAGTATGTCGAGGAATTTGTCAAAATCGTCTCTTCCTTTTCTCGAAGAAGCATATGTTATTACTTCGTTGAATGTAGGTGGTTCTTTTAAGAGTCTAAATGTATCATCAAATACACTAAAGCCTGTTGATAAAGCAGATGCATAAAGAGCTTTTTTAAGAGCTTCTACTTTGTCGAGGTTTTCGTTATTCTTTTTGAATGTCTCTACTATTTCATCAGCTCTGTGTTTAGCCATTTCTATGTACTCTGATAATATCTTATCGTATACTTTGATTATTTCTCCATTTGTTAGTTTTGTTAAATGTCGGAAAGAAGCAGAAACTAGATCAGCAACTTCCATATTAGATCCAGCGTATAGTTCTAGTGTACTGAGCATTTCTTTTAGGAGAGCCATTGAGCGTAGAGTAGATGTATGTGGGTTTTCTTTGCTACTAGTCTTTGTAGCACTATTTTTTTCAAGTTCTTCTATCTCTAGTGATCGACGAGTGAGTATACAGGCTACACAGTAGGGTGTAAGTTTCAAGGCGGTTTATTTACCTCTGTGATTTAGTGCGGGCACTAATACCCGCCCACTCTAATTCCTTCTCTATCCTTAGATGGCTATCAATACTAGTAAAAAGTTTAGGTCTTGGGGGATAGGAAAAGTATTTATTATCGACTTGTTAGTGTCTAGATGCTTTGTATCTCTCAATTGCTTTTTGTATCTGTTTTTTTGCTTCTTGAGGTCCTAGCCACTCTTTTATCTTAACCCATTTACCTGGTTCTAGCTCTTTGTAGTGTTCGAAGAAGTGTTTTATTTTCTCTCTTATAGCTTCAGGTAGATCATCTACACTGTTTATATTTTTGAAGGAAGGGTCTAGTTTCGTCTTTGGTACAGCCACTATCTTGCTATCTGGTCCTTCTTCATCTTCCATTACTAGTACTCCTATTGGTCTTACTATAATGATAGAGCCAGGTTGTACTGGTTGTGAAGAAACTACTAGCACATCGACCGGGTCCCCGTCTTCTTCTAGTGTACCTGGTACGAAACCGTAGTTGAATGGGTAAACCATTGAAGTGTATAAGAATCTATCAACAAATAGTACTCCTTTCTCTTTATCGTATTCGTATTTTACACTACTCGACATCGGTATTTCTATCAATACATTTATTTCTTCTGGAGCTTTCTCGCCAGGACCTATTACTTCGTGTATAGTTTTCATTTATTGCTCACCATGTTTTTTGTAGGGTGACGATAACTGTTTGTAGGGTAACTCCACACTTATATAAGATAGTGTAGAAGTAGTTAGCGTTTACGGGGCTAGAATTGGCGATCGATAAGAGATCTATCGAGGAGGCTATTAGGAGGATCTTAATAGCTATAGGAGAAGATCCTAATAGAGAAGGTCTTAAAGAAACTCCAAGAAGAGTAGCTGAGATGTTCGAGGAAATACTGGGAGGCTATAATGCTGAAGATGAATACACCTTGTTTACTGAGAGTAGCGACCTAGTAGTACTAGGAGGAGTAAAGTTCTTCAGCTTGTGTGAACATCATCTTCTACCCTTCTTCGGGCTAGCTCATATAGCTTATCTACCTCGTGGTAAGGTTGTAGGTCTAAGCAAACTTGCTAGGATTGTTAACAAATATGCTCGTAGACTACAAGTACAAGAGAGAATGACAGAACAGATAGCTGATGAAATTAAAAAAGCAACAAATAGTGATGATGTTATGGTTGTCACAGAAGCGTACCACCTCTGTATGATTATGAGAGGAGTAAGAAATGCTTCTCCAACAGTAGTTGCTGCTCTGAGAGGAGCATTTAGAGAAGACTCCTGGCTTAAGAACGAAGTATATGATATTATTAGGCCTTATCGTATAGGGAGGTTTCCATTCTAGCATATAGGCTATTTAGAGAAAACCCTAGCTACTTCGTAGAGCGCTATAATAGTTGCTACAACGACATTATAGCTAGCCCCTTGAACTGCTACTGGGATTTTTGCTATATATACTGGCTCTGGTATCTTCTTTACTTCACTAAAAGGTATTCCATAATCTTCAGCACCTACTAGAATTACTAGTTTGTTAGACAAGTATTTCTCTAGAGCTTCTTCTAATACCTTGTCTAAGTGTTTATCTGCATATGTTTCAAGTACTAGATATAGTGCTGGCATAGTCATCTTAATAGCTTCTTCGAGGCTTTCTAGGATGTGTACTTTTTTCAAGTACTTCTGTGGAAGACTAGATAAATTGTACTCTGTATCTGGTCTCTTGACTACTAGGAGTTCTATATTTAAGTGGGATAATATGAATGCTAAGTCGTGGATATTCTGGGGATTCTTGGGATGGTAGAAGATAACCATGATATTCATATAGTAGTCACCAATCCTCCATCAATGTTCGATATATCCACTATACTACGAACTCTGTATGCTGGACTAGGGCCATCTTGTTGGAGAATACTCATTACTGGGATAAAGAGGTTACCTATCAAGGTCGTTAGTGACTCAAGAGTACCTGTTGATGTTATTAAACAGAATGTTATACTCAGTGGTAGGCTGGAAGATTTTATTAGAAAGCCTTTAGTTATAGTTGATCCACGAGGCAAACCAGCCCACCTAGTAGGTGTTGATCCTAAGTGCATACTGATCGACTATAGAGGTGTTATTTCAAGTACCTTAGATGAGGAGGGCTCTATTAGAGTTTCAAGCTTAGGACTTCCAAGCATAACATATGAAGCAGTTGGAGTCATATACGAGCTGCTGATAAAGAGGAGGAAGACGATAGTAAGCTTTGAGCCACGG
>JALTYD010000053.1:0-2198 GCA_027046525.1 Pyrodictiaceae archaeon | reverse complement strand
ATCTATATTGCTAGAAAATTAGTTGAAGCAGTTAAGATGTTCGATAACTATGCTGTTTTTGAACCAAATACAATTGCGTATGTTATCCGGAGAGTCTATCTTGGTCATAAATTACTACTAGATCCTGTTTCAACTAGATTAGAGATTAGCCACCTGGATGGAAGAGTAGTCGAAGAAGTCTATATGAAGGCTTACTCTAGCTATGATCTCAGAGATGCAGGAAGTGTTACTGTTAGACTATCAGAGAATATTGTAGAAATTATTGACGATTGAGCAATTGTCTACTGATTTTATATCGATTTTGCGCAGAATAGAGTATGTATTGACAAGGAGTACTGTGTAGGAGGTCGAGAGTGAAACAAGATTGTCTCGCTAGTCGCTTATGCTGTAAATTATACCTAGTTCTATAAGTTCGTTAATCGTCTCGTTTAGTGAAGTCTTCATAATTTCTCTAGAGACTACGCACATCGATATATAGCTTGGTGGTGTTTTAAACATTGAAGATAAGACACGATTCACTATCTCTATATCTATATCATCGAAATATCTTGTGCAATATGGAGTCGGTTGTGATGGAACAATAACAATAGTAGATCTATCTCCTCTTGTGTAGATGAGGAGATAACACTTACCAGTTACACACTGGGCAGAGAATACAGCTACTTTAGGGTAATGGTTATCCTGTGGGATCCATATGTATGGCAATCCTAACCACTCTATCTACATAGTTGCTCCTAGTTTAGATGGTATACTGTAGTAGTGGTAAATTTTGATTAGGTTACATCAATTATTAAAAGTAGGGTACTGTAAGGTTTAAGATGGGGTAGAGGTTAGCAGAGTTGCTTCCGATGAGCAGTCCTACGCAGGTCTGATATGTTGATGAGGCTCGGGCATGAGTGAGGATCTTTATTGGAGGTGTACTTTTGTGTCATGGCTCAACGAGGAAACTCTAGTAAAATTTGTTAGAAGAGCTAGAGAGAGATGGCCAGATTTTGAGGTTGTAAAAATAGTGCAGAAAAAATCTAAACAAATTATCTATGCTTCATTTAATGGAAATTATATAAAAATAATAGTTGATCGTGGTGGGAAAATACGTGTTTATGGAGGAGTAGGTGGTACTTCTCTAGCTGTCAAGAACATCCTTTCTCGGGTGCTTGGCTTTGAGTAGTATAGAGCGCGAAGAAGCTAAGAAAATTATGGAGAAGAGGATAAAAATAGCTACAGAGATAGCAGAAAGACTATTCTCAAAGAATATAGTTGATAGAGGATCAGTGCAGAAACTACTAATGGAGACATATAGAGAGCATGCTCTCCAGCCTATGAGGGGGAAAGCATGGCCAGAAGATATATGGGATAAAGAGATAGCAACAATATACCTGGTGGCTAAGCATTTATTAAGGATGGATGAAAAGAATCCAGAAGTTTTCCATAAGCTGTTCCACCTGGAGGAGATCCTAGAAGAAGCTTCATCGATAATACTGGATAAGAGCGGAGAAGAAGCACGTAAATGGGTTTTATTCTTACTAGGTGGTTCTATAAATGACAACACTCTAGCTAGACTTCTGAGAGTCGTCTCTACAGGTGTACTACTAGGTTTCTACGAAGAGGGGAAATTAATAGAGTTAATGAAGAAAATTGCTGAGATATTCCCAGAGTTTGAAAAGACATTGAGGAAATATGCAAAATACTTCATAGCTATGAGGACAGCACAAGCAATTGCTCTAGGTATAGTTAGAGATAGGATTACTAAAGAAGCTATTAAACAGGCACTAACAGCACGTATAAGTCTAGGCCCTGTAACACCTGATGATAAGTATATCGAGTATATTGCAAGGAATATTTTCGAGATACCAAAAGATAAGCTTGAATCTATTCTTTTTTCGCAAGAACCTACGAAGAAGAAAAGAACAAGGAAGAAGAAAAAGAGGTCTGTAAAGAGGAGGAGGAAGAAGTCAGCCGCGGGTTCATAGCTCATTGCCCTATAGTGGGGCTAGCCCCTTGTAAGCCTCATCATGTATCTTCATTTATCTATGATTTTTTATAGTATCTATAATAGTTTCTACAGCATTCATAAGTGCCTCTTCTGAGATCGTTAGTGGTGGTGCTATTCTAATAGATGATACACCAGCGCCGATGACTAGGTAGCCTTTCTTAAATAGACTCATTAGTATGCTACTTAGTTCTTTTGTATCTGGTTG
>JALTYD010000052.1 GCA_027046525.1 Pyrodictiaceae archaeon | reverse complement strand
GTACTGATAATATCATCTACTAGTACAACATCTACATCTCCAACATCTAGTCTACGAGGTTTTACATCTACTTCTCCACTCACTCTATCTCTAGTCTTCTCCATGTAGTCGAAAGGAGCTCCTAGTTCTTCAGCTAATCTCTTAGCTCTCCACAGAGCTCCTCTATCAGGAGCTACTACATATACATCTCCTCTATCTCCGATAAGACTTCTTACTTTCTCTGCAAATGTCTGTGCAGGATATACGTTTGTACTAGGACCACTAAACCATACAAGACTACTTGGCTTATGAATATCTACTACTGCTAGTGAATTAACACCTATAACTGATAGATAGCCCAGGAATACTCGTATACTTATAGGTTCTCCTCTCAGAAATCTCCTATCCTGTCTAGCATATGGTGCATAGCTTAGTAGAGCTATAATGTGTGGTACACCTATACCTCTCAGAGCTTCTACAGCTAGTAGTAGTTCTAGTAGTCTCTCACTAGGGCTAGGATACCCTGTAGATACTATAATTCCTCTATCTATACTTGGTAGTTTGCTGTCCACTGGGATTCTCACATAGACTTCTCCGTCGGGGAATTTTTTATGCTCTAGCTCTAGATAGTCTACTTCTAGGTATTCTGCTAGTTTAGCAGCTAAGTCTCTAGAGTATTTAGTCCCTATGATAGATACTCTAGCTACCGAGGAGTAGTCACCCATAACAATATACTTAGGTAACAAGGATATATAGAGAATCACTTAATCAACCTATAAGTATAGACTGCTACTAACTAGTAGTAGGCTTGGTGCACTATATATGTAGACGAGGCTGAGATACTAACAGTAGCAGTAGTAGCTAGATATTATACACCTCCTAGAACTAGATAATAGTGGCTATCTGGATAAATACTACTTAGCTCTGGGAGGTGTATCACAGCTGATAGGAATAGATGGTTATAAAGTACTTGTTACAGCCTCTACAACTGGTATAGGTAGAGGTACTGCAGAAGTACTACTAGAGGAAGGAGCTAACGTTGTAATTAATGGACATAATAGAGATAGACTCGAGAAGACAGTAAGCGAGCTAAAAACTAAGTACGGAGAAGATAGAGTTCACGGTGTACTAGCAGATCTAACAATCGAAGAAGATGTAGCTAAGCTTGTGAATGCAACAGTTAGCCTGCTTGGAGGCTTAGATGCTATTGTCTACAATACTGGTCCTCCTAAACCTGGTAGATTTCTAGATCTATCTATGAGCGATTGGAACTATGCTTCTAGACTACTAATATTTAGTGCACTATGGATAACCTACTATAGTATACCACATCTTAGTAGATCTCCACATCCATCTATGGTGTTTATAACTAGTAGTGCTACGAGAGAACCTATGATGTCTATAGCTCTATCAAGTACTCTGAGAGTAGCTATCCATGGACTAGTAAAGATACTATCAAAAGAACTAGGCCCTATGGGTATAAGAGTTAATGCTATTATGCCAGGCTATATAGAGACTAGTAGATTCTACCAACTAGTAGAGAAGAGAGCAGCAAGAGAAGAGAAGAGCAGAGAAGAAGTAGTAGAAGATATAAAGAATAGTATTCCTCTACGCCGTATAGGCTCACCCAGAGAAATAGGGAAAGTAGTAGCATTTCTCATTAGTCCATATGCTAGCTATGTAACAGGTGCTTCAATACCAGTTGATGGTGGGAGAGCATCAGTAATCTTCTAGACCTAATATATAGCTCTATTAGAATTGTAGATCTACTGGGGTACTAGATACTAGATGTATAACCCCGTAGAGCTAGCTAGGATTATAGAACCTCTAGTAGCTCCTAGGACTAATAATGTACAGCATAGGAAATACTATAGATTCAGAGCTGATAGATGGTATGGTGGTATAGCTACTGGAGATGTAGTAGGCTGTAATCTTAGATGTGGTTTCTGCTGGTCCTGGAGATACTCCTGGAAGACTAGTAGAGGAGAACTACTAGATCCCGATAATGTAGCTACTAGATTGATAAAAATAGCTAGAAGTAGAAGAATAAGCCAAGTAAGACTAAGTGGTGGAGAACCTACAATAGGATTTGACCATCTACTAAGAGTTATTGAAAATCTAACATCTAGAGGGATACACTTCGTACTAGAGACAAATGGTATTCTAATAGGAGCTTCTGATAAATATGCTAGAGAGATAGCTAGCTTCCATAGAGCTGGGATAGAAGTAAGAATATCGATAAAAGGGACTAGCCCCAACGAGTTCTATACACTAACTAGAGCTTCTCCAGAATATTGGAGGATACAGCTAGAAGCACTAGATAAACTAGTAGGTTATGGTCTAGAACCTGGAGAAGAAGTCTATCCAGCTATTATGCTAAGTTTTAGTAGTGAAAAAGGATTAACTAGGATTAAACGACTACTAGCTCTAATAGACTATAAGCTCGTAGAAGCTATAGATCCTGAATACGTTATAATGTATCCTCATGTCAAAGAACTCATGAAGAAAAGAGGCTTATCTCCTCGTACTTCTTTCAAACCACACCAAGTACCAAGAGATATGATCTAGTACACTAGAGGTATAAAGATGCTAGTATACCTAGGATACTTAGTACTAGCCGAGTAGTAGATCTTGAACAGAATATACTAGGGTAGACATCATAGACATAGACAGACATCTGGAGAACTAGAGAGGAGTATAAAGGTAGTATTTAGATACTTTCAGGTACACGAATTATAATAGGTGTAGCAGAGTTGCGTGTAGGATTCTACGGGTTTGGAGCAATAAGTAGATATATAGCCCGTGTAGTCCTCGAGAGAGGCTGGGAAATTACAGGTGCTGTAGATATATCTCCTAGACTAATAGGTAGAGATATTGGATTCCTACTAGGTATAGAAAAATATGGTGTAAAAGTAACTAACTCTCCCGAGCCACTGAAAGGCTCAGATGTAGTATTCCATGCTACTGGCTCATGGCTCGACCGTGTATTTGACCAACTAGTTACATTAGCTAGACTAGGAGTAGATGTAGTATCAACTTGTGAAACTCTCGCCTACCCCTACTATAGATACCCAGATATAGCTAGTAAGCTTGATAGAGAAGCTAGAGACAACAATGTAACAATAGTTGGTGCCGGTATTAACCCCGGGTTTGTCCTCGATGTCCTACCAGTAGTAGTCTCTGCTTCTCTGAGTAGTATAGAGAGGATACGTGCTGTAAGATCACTAGATGCAGCTAAGCGTAGAAAACCCTTCCAGCACAAAGTAGGTATAGGTATGAATCCCAGCGAGTACTTAGAGAGACTAAAACGTAGAGAACTTACTGGCCATGTCGGATATGCAGAATCTGTATATCTAGTAGGTAGAGCTCTAGGTATAGACTTCACGAAGGTCGAAGAAGGACAAGAACCAGTAATAGCAGAAGAACATATCATAATAGACGACTTAGAAATCGAGAAAGGACTAGTAAAAGGAGTAAGAGGATGGGGCTATGGCTATGTAGGCAACAAGGAGGTAATCACAATAGAGCTATATGCATATGTAGGTGCTGAAGAATACGAAGAGATAGTAGTCGAAGGCTCAGGGTATACTATAAAGTGGAGAAGTACTGGTACACCAGGCGATATAGGTACTGCATCAGTAGTTGTCAATATAGCAGAGACTATACATAGACACGAACCAGGTCTTGTCACAGTTGTAGATCTACTACCATTCAAGCCTAGATTTAAGAAATCATAGTATAGGTGTAAGATGTGCTAGAAGAACTCTACAAGAATCTACTAGATAAATTTATGGAGAAAACACCACGTAGTAGAGAGCTATACAGAGAAGCACAGAAGAGACTACCTATGGGTGTAACTTACCATATTAGGTTCTTCGAGCCATATCCATTCTATGTATCTAGAGCTAGAGGTTCTAAGATATTCGATGTAGATGGAAACACATATACAGACTACTGGGTTGGACATGGAGCACTAATACTAGGCCACGCACCTAGACGAGTTATAGAGCGTGTTAAAGAACAACTAGATAGAGGAAGCCACTGGGGCTTTGAACACGAATATGCCTACAAACTAGCAGACAAGATCACTAGCCATCTACCAGGAGTAGAGATGATTAGATTCACAAATAGTGGAACAGAAGCTAATATGTATGCTATTAGGCTCATAAGAGCATATACTGGTAAGAAGAAGATAGTCAAGTTTACAGGCGGCTGGCACGGAGGATACGACCAGCTACACCTAGGCTTTAAGCCAGATGAATACCTAGGATCTGGAGGTCTACCGCCCGAAACAGTATCACATACTATACTAGCTAAGTTCAACGACATAGAAGATACCGAGAATATCTTCCGTAGCTATGGAAGAGAAATAGCTGGTATTATAATAGAGCCTATCCAAGGAGCAGCAGGCATTATACCTGCAGAGAGAGAATTTCTAAAGAGAATCAGAGAATTATGTGACTACTATGGCTCACTCCTAGTATACGACGAGGTTATAACAGGGTATAGACTCGGACTAGGAGGAGCACAAGAATACTATGGTGTAGAAGCTGACGTAGTAGTTCTCGGCAAGATCATAGGTGGAGGATTCCCTATAGGAGCTCTTACATCACGTAGAGAGATAATGGAGCGTCTAGACTATAGGAGGAAATGGACACTCGAAGAAAAGAGTTTTCACGGCGGTACATTTGCAGGTAATCCTGTATCTATGGTTGCTGGTCTTGCTACTCTCGAAGAACTAGAAAAACCAGGTTTCTACGACTCGCTGAAGAATACTACAGATATACTAGCTGGAGAACTACTAAGAGTATCAAGAGACTATAAACTAGATATTAGTATTACTAGTGCACCTTCTATGGTTGGTATACACTTTACACATAGAGAGCCAAAGAATATAGAAGAAGTAGTTTCTATGAGGTACGAACCACTACTAAATAGAGTATTCCAGAAATACTCATTAGTGAGAGGTATAGTATTTCTGACAGAAGATATAACACATCTACTACTATCTAGTAGCCATACTAGAGAAGATATTAGCTACTTCGTAGAAGTATTTAGAGAATTCCTAGAACTTGTAGAAAAATATATAGAGAGGAAATAGCTCTATAGCTTTCCTATAATCCTCTCCATCTATGGCTAAACATCTCGTGTAGTGGTTCTAGAGGGCCCTGGACAGCGACAATCATTAGCTCTAGGAAAGGCTCTACTTCTGCTTCTATTAAGTGTCCTCCA
>JALTYD010000051.1 GCA_027046525.1 Pyrodictiaceae archaeon | reverse complement strand
ATCAATAACTATAGGTGCTTTATAGAGATCAATCGGGCTACCTCTCTCTAGTAGTTTTCTCTGCCCCCACTTAGTACCATCAATATATCCTTGTCTAGTTATCTTGGAAATCTCTAGTAACGAGTACTGGAGTCTCTGCCTGGAGCCCAGCAGTCTAGATCTAGCGGTTAGAGATATACTATTAGTGATGATTTTCCTCAAATAGGTTTTCCTGAGGATACTCTTATACCTACTATTACATAGTTCATTGAGAGCAAAATAGCTCCTCGTCATCAGGTATAGTCTTTTTAGATTTATCTTACCAAATGTTGATGATCTCCTATGAAGAGCTGCAATAAAAGAACAAGATACTACTCTAAATCCTCTATCCCATAGTTGTAGACCTAAGACTTTATCATCAAAATATGCAAACATCTCATCTTCAAAAATCTTATCTATATACCCAGTTGCTTTCTTCACAGCTTCTATACTATATAGTGAAAATGCTCCATCAGCATATGCTATATAAAAATCTCTCTTCTTGATACTCGCTGGACTACGTCTATGATACGCAGGATACGAGTAGAGAATCTCTGTTACAATACCACCAGCAGTATCTATAGTCTTAGAATCTAGATCAAGAATAATACCTTGAACTGCTCCGACTCCCTCGTAGGATTCAATACACTCTACAAGATTCTTCAAGCTATCTTGGAGAGGAATAGCATCATTATTAAGAAGTACAATATATTTTGAACTAGGACTACGAGCTCTATAAGCTACATTATTCCCGCCAGTAAATCCTAAGTTCTTATCTAATCTAATGATTTTCTTCTTGATACTAAGTCTCTCAACTAGTTTCTTGATAAACTGGTAGCTTCCATCAGTAGATCCATTATCAACTACTATGAGCTCGTAATTAGGATAATCTAGATCACCTATAGCAGTAAGAGATTTCTCAACTATATCGATAATCTTCATACTATTATAGTTAATCCATAAGATAGATATATGTGGCCAAGCCAAGAAACCAAACCCATCAACAACTAATCATAGCTATACTCAAAACTAGTCTCAGTATTTTCTAGCAAAGGACAATTCCTATCTTTCTCACTCAGTATTGCTTCACCGAGAAGTGGCCATTCTATCCCTATGCTCGGATCATTCCACTTGATACATCTCTCGTGCTCTGGGCTATACTCCTTGGTGACAAAATAGAGTACTAGTGTATTATCTTCTAGTGCTTGGAAGCCATGTGCAAATCCTGGGGGAATCCATACTAGTCTATGATTTTCTTCGCTCAGCTCTATAGCTACATATCTACCAAACCACGGGCTATTCTTCCTAATATCAACAGCTACATCGTATATCTTGCCTCTTAGTACTGTTACTAGTTTACCTTGTTCTGCTGGAGGTACTTGGTAGTGTAAACCTCTAATAACACCTCTACGAGACTTACTTATATTTACTTGTACAAAACTATACTGTATCTTATTCAGCGAGAAATCAGTCTCTTTGTAGATTTCTTTGAAATAGCCCCGGTAGTCGCTAAATACTACTGGTTCAATGACAACTACGTCTGGGATTTCTAGTCTCTTGAATAGCCGGAAAGGCACTATATCCTCCTCCTAGCTAGATACTATCCTATTCTTCCACTCCTCAGAGAATAGTTCTAGTGCATACTCTATATCGTAGAAAGGTGTTCTAAGTATACTTCTAGCCTTAGAAGTATCAAGACTACTATTCCTAGGTCTTTTTGCTACCCATTTATCTCTAAAATCATCTAGTTTTGCTTTCTCTATAAGATCAACTGGAAGATCTAATTTCCTTGCTATCTTAGTAGCAAATTCGTAGCGGCTCAGTACTGGTCCTGCTACATGGAGGATACCTAGTGGTCGTAGATTAACTATCTCAGCAACTGCTTCTGCGAGTAGTGTATTGAGTGTCGGAGAGACATACTGATCAACTATTGCTTTTATCTTCTTATTACTCGATAACTGCTCTACAACAAATTCAGCAAAACTCTTCTTAGAACCTCCTAATCCATATATAGCACTTGGTCTAACTATTGTATACAAGAGACCACTACTCTTCACAAGTTCTTCTCCTACTAGTTTCGTAAGACCATAGTAGTTTATAGGAGAAGGAATATCATCTTCTCTATAGAGTCCTTTTTCTCCATCAAAGATATAGTCTGTCGAAATATATACTAGATGAGCATTAACTACTCGTGAAACTCTAACAATACTCTTAGTACCTTCTACATTCACTCTCCATGCTTTCTCTCTATAGATCTCACATCCATCAACATCTGTATATGCTGCTGCATGGATAATAACTTCTGGCTTCTTCTTCAAAACAAGATCTTCGAGTCTAACCCAATCAGTTATATCGAGTCTCACAAAATCTACATCTCCTTCCACCAACGGCTTACTACTACGATAAATAGCTACTACCTCATACCCTCTACCTACAAGCTCTCTAACAAGCTTCGCCCCGAGCAGGCCACCAGACCCAGTAACAAGTACTACCAACTACACACTACCCCTCCTCTCTTCTCCAAGGAGTATCAATCTTAAAGAAGTAATCGTCGAGAAGAGGCTCCCACCACCATCTATTCCTAGTATACCACTCAACAGTCCTCCTAAGACCCTCTGCCCAGCTAGTCCTAGGCCTCCAGCCTAGAGCACGAATCTTATCACACTTCATAGCATAACGTCTATCATGACCAGGTCTATCCTCGACAAACTTTACTAGACTATACGGCTTCCCTAGCAGATCCAGAATATCTCTTACAACATCTATATTCTTCTTCTCATTACCAGCTCCAACATTATATGCTTCTCCAACAGAACCTCTACGTATAATAGTATCTAGTGCTTCTGAGAAATCATCTACATAGATCCAGTCTCTAACCTGACTACCATCACCATAGACAGGAATAGGCTCATCATGTAGAGCACGTATTATTATCTTAGGAATAAACTTCTCTGGATACTGATAAGGACCATAATTATTCGAAGGCCTAACAATAACTACTGGCAGTCTATACGTCCTCCAATACGACTGGCAAAGTAGATCACCAGATGCTTTACTAGCAGAATAAGGACTACTCGGCCTAAAAGGAGCATCCTCACCTACAGGTTCCTTACCCCATAAATCTCCGTAAACCTCATCCGTATTATGTAGTAGTATAGGAACATTGCCTCCGAAGAACTTGTTATTCCCCTTAATCTCTATATCGTAGACTTTTGTTTTCTTTTCAATTTTCTTTATTGATCTAACCTTTGCTACTCCAATATCAGATTTCAGTATTCTAAGGATTTCATGGGGTATCTTATCAGAACTTTTGGATATAAACTCTAGTATTGTATCCTTAGCTATTACTCTGTTTGGCTTGTAAAGTCTCTTCCTTAGAACCTTTATTAGTCTATGATTTCCGGAGCCCTTAAGGAGATTAATTATTACCTCTATAGGGATACATTTACTGTGAGGCATTCGAATAGATTCCTTCCCGATATTATCTGAACTTATAACGAGGTCAAACATAGTTAAGTCATATGAGGGTTTCTTTTGGAACCTACCCTTTACATTCCTGCATAACCTACTATATATTCTAGAACTTATTCCTTTAAGCCTACACAACCATAGTAGCTGAGTAATTAATCTCTGGGACTTAGACGTATAGACTCTAGAGCCGCATGGCTTGGTATGGGCATCTCCCGCATATCCGTCAAGTAATGCCTCTACATGTTTGCGTGGCAAGTACCATACCCAACTAGGTATGGTCTTTCCCTCTGCTGTACAACCAAACTGGGAGAATATCTTATGTAATATTTTACCGCCAAACTCCAATGAGTATCCACCATCACTACGCCTCCTTATGATAGCCTTAGTATATCTGAAGTATTTCTCTAGTACTTGCTTTGCCCTTTCCAGCACTCTAGGATCTGATGATACGATAGTAATTTTCCTTAATTTTCTCTTTAATTCCTTTTCTGTATGGGATGAGTGGCCCTCAGCCAGGTATAAACCAAATAACCACATTAACTCAGGGGTTATAGTGATTTCTTTTAGATCTTCAGGTATGTTATAAAATCTCCTCAGAATTCTCCTCTTAGTTTCCACTAGATCGTTCGAAAGCTCCTTTAATCCTTTCTCTGTTATAGTAATGATACCATCTGTTTCTTTTATCAGTCCCTGTTCGATCATGTCCCTAAGTGTTGAATAACATATTTTTACACATCTTTTAACCTCATTTTTCAGTGCTGATTTATTATCCTTCTTGGCTAAATACTCTAAAAGCTTTCTTCTCACTTCTATGGATCTTTTAAGTCTTCCATTATTCTCGTTCAAATCTAAATATTCATCTATTCTAAGAGTCCATTCCTTTTCAAAAACGTTCCTTTTGAAGGTGTGTAGAGTAACTAACTTATCACCGAGTTTGAGTTCAGAGACATACTTCGCTTTAATGCCCTCTCTATCCCATACAAACACCGAGTGCGACCCTGTAACTTTTATCTTTCCTCCTCCTTCATATTCCACCTCATATATCTCGTCTACTTCATGCACTATTATATTAGTTATAGGCTTGAAGACAACATTGTAATTTTCATCTATAGTCAACGCCTCATATTGATGAAAGTTCTCGCTATTAAGGAAGTCTATACGTGTTAAGAAGATATCGCCAGTAATCCTATTCCGTAGTAAAACGGGAGTATCGCCAGTAACGCTTGACACATGAACTATTTTAGGAACACTTAGTCTCCTGGAAACCTCAAGAAGCGTAAAGACCCCTATAACGTTAGTCTTAAGGAAAGGAGCAGGTTCATTGATACTTCTATCAACATGAGTCTCGGCTGCATAATTAACTACTACGTCTGGCTCAAAGTCCTTAATAACATTCGTAAGCTTTCCCTCATCGCATATATCACCCCTAACAAGCCCAAACCTAGAGTCTTTTACTACATCATGGAGATTCTCGAGTCTACCCGCGTAGGCAAGTTTATCATAAACTAAAACTTTCGCATCATCGTATCTCCTTAAGAGGAACCTAACAAAGTTACTCCCCATGAAGCCTGCTCCACCAATAATGAGGTACCTCATATCTCCTCACCATCTAATCATAGTATGCTCGCCAATGACTAGTCTAACCCCTTTTGGTCTTCCATCCCTTCGCGTGATCCTGGCATTGGCTCCAATAAGGCTATCAACTATCCTTTCCCCTAAATTCTCCAGCAA
>JALTYD010000050.1:4577-5265 GCA_027046525.1 Pyrodictiaceae archaeon | reverse complement strand
AAATCTACAGAGAGAGACCACCATATGCCGACCCACTCTATCCTCCAATTTAGTTTACCGTTGGATAGGTTGGTGGTTCCTCTATGTCCACACTTACATTCATATTCCACTACTTCATTGTTTACATCTATTTTAATAGTACGTGTTGAGTCTATTTTTCCGCATTTTTCGCAAATAGGTTCAAAAGGTATCCAGTCAACTGGATATGGTTTTCTTCCACGATATTTATTTATTAATTGTACAACATCACTTCTTTTACTCATAGTTATTTTAACAAACTCTTTTAGTTTTGTCCTATATAGTTCTGTTGTTGTAACAACTCTTACTTTCCTCGAAGTGAATTTCTCAATATAAGGACCGAAGTCTAGCCAGTATCTTTCTATCCAACTGTTTTTCTCACCATAGGGATCAGGGACCTTGATGAGAGGCCAACCTTTATACTTAGTTCCATCGACGCTGTTGGCTTGAAATACTTTAAGCTGGCTCTTTTTCCCTTTCCATGCATCTTGTGTATAGAGGGTTAGGTATTGTTCAATACTATATCCTTGCCTCTCTAGAAGTGATGCAACTATATCTGGTATTATTATTTCTCCCCTTAAGCGTCCTACATGCTGTAATCCAGATACAGACAGACCACCATTGAAAACTAGTGTTTTCTTAGAATCTCGTTTTCTTAGAGACTCATCAA
>JALTYD010000050.1:0-4567 GCA_027046525.1 Pyrodictiaceae archaeon | reverse complement strand
AAAAAACAAGCAAGTTAAAAGAAGTGTAACTTGCGTATTCAAAAATAAATTCCCAGAAGCCAAAATTATAGCATTACTCCCTAAAAACTCATCAAGATATGTTGCTAATGCATCTATCCAATGAGTATACTTACCTTTATAAATAACTACTGTTTCTCTGAGAAATTTCTCATTCCTTATATCGTTATTCTTGCTCAACCTCACCACGCATATATGGGATTTACTCAGCTATAGGTAGATAGTTGTGATAGATATAATTATTATCGTGATGTATTGTTGTTGATGTAAAGTTGGTAGGAAACACAGCAATATGTATGTGAGAGGAGAAAAAACTATTGTGCAGGAAGCTTTATGTTAAGCTTCTGTACTAGTTCTTTGTATCTATTTCTTACTGTAACCTCTGTAACACCAGCTGCTGTAGCTATCTCTTTCTGTGTTTTACGTTCTCCAAGCTCTAATGCTGCTACATATATAGCAGCTGCAGCTAGTCCTGCTGGATCTTTACCTGCAGTAAGACCCATTTTTCTAGCCTGTATTAGTATCTCTGATGCCCTCTTTTCTACGAGTGAACTTAGTTTCAGTATAGATACTATTCTTGATACATGTCTAATGGGGTCGACGATAGGCATTCTAATATCCAGTTCACGTACTATTAACCTATAGCATCTTGCTACCTCTTTTCGCCCACCTCTTATGAGTTCTCCTATCTCGTCGATACTTTTAGGTATCCCTCTTATCCTACATGCAGCATATACCGCTGCTGCCGCCATAGATTCTAAACTTCTACCTCTTACGAGTCCTTTCTCGGCTGCCTGCCTATATATCATCATAGCTGTGTCAATGATGCTCTTAGGTAGATTTAACATCTCAACTAGCCTAGAGATCTCTCTTGATGCTTGTTCTATATTTCTCTCAATACTAGTTGCTACTCTCAACTTAGCTTGTAGACGGCGTAGTCTACTTGCTTCTAGTCTTACACGTGCTTCTAGTTTTTTCCCACTAGCATCTCGGTAGCCAGAAATAGTTGTAAGTACTCCATAGTCTGGCAGAGTATGAGAGAGAGGACTGCCTACTCTACTTCTCCGTGTCTTTTCTTCTGGGGTGTATGCACGCCATTCAGGCCCAGTATCTATAACCATATCTTCTACGACTTCGCCAGTAAGTGTACAGATGTATTCTCCTCGCTCCTCGTCGAAAACTATGTACTCTTCTGGACATTTACCAGAACTTTCACCTGTCTGGTTATTAGAATAATTATTTTCCAATTAAACAACACCTCAACGCAATCTTTTTATAGGAATTACACCGAATCCAGGCATTCATTTCCAAGAAATAAGCTTAAAAACTTTTCGGATTGGATATATGATTACTCATTCTAGCTTCAATATACTTTGTTATAGTTAGCAGCTTGTTTCGCAGTATTTGCAGAACTACTCTACAATTATTATGTTCTCCTCGGGAAATCCCATCTCTGCTAAGATTTCTCTAACTCGAAACCTATGATCACCCTGCAGTTCTATCCTTCCATTCTTATAAGTACCACCGGTAGCTAGTTTGGATTTTAGTTCAGAAGCTAGTTTCTTTAGATTAACTTCTCTTTCATCAAGACCTTCTATTATAGTTACTTCTCTACCATATCTGCGTTTTTCTAGCTTTATCTTAATTATCTGTTGCTCACGAATAAGTTGTTCGCAAAGTTCAGGGGGAAGACCACCGCAGATTGAAGAGAGGTCTCCACTCATAGATTACACGTCCCTGGTTCTCGACCTATAGTTTTTATCGCCGTGGTGATAGTTAGTATGAGTTATTCTTATAAGGATTTCGAGAACAGCAGCTTATTGGGTGTCCATATGAGTAGCGATGAATATAGAGGAATAGATGATTTATCTCTAATTAGATATAAATGTGGAAAATGTGGAGCTGATATACCTGCTTCAGATATAGAATATATGCCTGCAATAAAATGCCCGTATTGTGGCTATAGAGTTTTATATAAAGTTAGGCCAGTGAGTAGGCGTCTTATAAAAGCTATTTAAGACTAGCTTTTTTCTTCTTTGAAATATGTGCAGCAATAGCCTCTACAGCTATCTTAGCAGCAACAGTTGATGTTATACCATTACAATCATATGGAGGTGTTAACTCTACTATATCGATAGAAAAAGCTTCTACTAACCTGTTGAACAATACTGCGTGCATCATTTCGAGGAAAGCCCATGTCTCTAATCCGTCCGGTTCAGGGGTAGAAACTCCTGGAGCATATGCGGGATCTAATACATCCAGATCTATTGAGATGTGTAGATATTTACACTTACTCGTAGAATACCACTTATTTAATCTATGGATAGCTTCACTCAGACCTAGCAGCCGGATTGAGCGAATGTCAGTGAAATGAATCTTATTCTGTTTTGCATAATTTTGTTCTTCTTTAGTAAAAGCTCTTACTCCGACTAAATAAACTCTTTCTGGCCCTACTACTTCGACTAGTCTCCGTGTTACAGTTGAATGATTTATCTTCTCATCTAGGTAGATATTGCGAAGATCTAGATGTGCATCAAAAATGAGAGTACACAAATCAGGGATCTTTCTGAAGATACCCTTTACTACACCGATGGTAATTGTATGTTCTCCCCCCAAGTAGACCTGTAGTTTTCCATGATATCTACTTGCTAGGTCACTAGCAACTATTGATATTCGTTCTATCATTGCTTGAGAGTTCTGGATAACTGCTATATCTCCTAGATCCATTATCCCATAGTCTTCAATATCTATATCACTTCTTATAGAGTAAAATTCTATCTCTTGAGAAGCTTTTCTAATCATAAGAGGAGCAAATCTTGAACCAGGTCTATACGTGGTAGTCATATCGTATGGAATACCAACCACTATAGCATCAACTTTATCCGGTGAAGGATCCATTCCTCCAAATAGTAATGTTCCACGCGATAGGTATAATTCAGAGCCCATGTTGACTCATCCTCTCGTACTCTAGTTAGGAATAGAGATATAATACTACTTATTAACGAGAGTGATTAGTTGTGTGAATATAAGTGGATGAGTTATGAGCAACAATGAAGAAACATTACCATTATATTATAAGAAAGTAGCAGAATTAGCAAAGAGGAGGGGTTTTTTCTGGCCTAGCTATGAAATCTACGGTGGAGTTGCTGGTTTCTACGAGCTCGGCCCTCTAGGAACTAGACTCAAAGAGAAAATCCTATCGCTATGGAGAAGATTTATCATAGAGAATCACAGAGAATTCGTCGTCGAGATAGAAACACCTATTATCGGGCCTGCTAGAGTTTATGAGGCAAGTGGGCACTTGGAACATTTCAAAGATCCTATAGTTCAATGTCTTTCGTGCAAGAGAAAGTTTAGAGCAGATCACCTAATAGAAGAAAAGATGGGTATAGATGCTGAAAAGCTAACTGCCTCAGAGATGACGAGAATTATTCATGAGAATGACATAAAATGCCCTATATGTAAAGGAGAGCTAGGCGAAGTAACATATTTCAACCTACTTTTCACAACAACTATTGGCCCATATAGGGAAGATGTAGGATTTCTTAGACCTGAAACTGCACAGGGCATCTTTACAGCATTCAAACGTGTGTATGAAGCAACAAGACGAAAACTTCCTCTCGGGATAGCCCAAATAGGCCGTGTCGCAAGAAACGAGATATCTCCGAGACAGGGGATAATCAGATTAAGAGAGTTTACTATCGCAGAAATGGAGTTCTTCTTTGATCCAGAAGATCCATCCCATGGAGGCTTACTAGAAGAGCTTCTCAGCAAGGTAAGTAACACGAAATTACGGATCTTGAGAGCAGAGGATAAATTGAGAGGAGAAACAAAACCTCGAGACTATAAAGTAGAAGAAACTATCAGAGAGAAAATAATACTATCTCCGTGGCTAGCATATTGGATGTGTGTAGCAAGAGATTTTATGAAAAAATTAGGCGTAGCAGAAACTCAAATGTATTTTGACGAAAAACTACCAGAAGAAAGAGCACACTATTCTCAGCAGACTTTTGATCAACTTGTCTTAACAAAAGGGCTTGGATGGATAGAAGTCTCAGGTCATGCTTATAGAACAGATTATGATCTAAGCAGACACATTGAATACAGTGGAAAGGATCTGTATGTATTCAAAGCCTATGAGAAACCACGCAGAAGGAAAAAGAAGACGATAATCATCGATAAAGGATGGCTTGGAAGAACCTATAGGGAGAAAGCTAAAGAGATACTTAATTTAGCAAACAAGTTAGATCCAGAAAAAGTAGAAGACACCTTAAAGAAGTATGGTTATATAAGGATAGGAGGTATCGAGATACCCAAAGAGAAGATAATCATTATAGAAAAAGAAGAAGTTGAAAGTGGAAGAAGGTTCATACCCTACGTGGTTGAACCTTCATTTGGTGTTGAAAGACTACTATATGTAACACTAGAATATGCTTACATAGAAAGAGACGATAGAATAGTTTTATCACTTCCCAGAGAAGTAGCACCCTTCGAGGTAGCTGTTTTCCCACTAGTTAAGGATAATAAACTTATAAGCATAGCTAAAACC
>JALTYD010000049.1:2802-5271 GCA_027046525.1 Pyrodictiaceae archaeon | reverse complement strand
GGCCATAAGATCTTCGACGAAAACGGAGATGCAGCACTAGCAGACTACACTCTCTTTGGCGTAGTAGAAGTACAGCCAGGAGTCTACCAGTTTAAAGACTTGGGCGTGTGGAGGTCTGCAACACAGCAAATAGTATGGCTAGAAGAATAACCTGGCTAAAAAGACTACTTTTCTCTCCAACCTGTTTTTTTATCTTTCATCTCCTTAGAGATAGCTACACAATAAAACTTAGATTTCAAAATAGTAATAGGGGGTATAGAGTGAGAAGCAAAATAGTACTAAAGACAGAAGATCTACGTAAAAGCTTTGGCGGAATAAAAGCACTAGATGGAGTAAGTATAGCAATACGTGAAGGAGAATTCGTAGGACTAATAGGCCCTAATGGCTCAGGTAAAACAACATTATTCAATGTGATATCTGGTGTCTACAAGCCAGATAGTGGAAAAGTATACCTACTAGGCGAGGATGTTACAGGACTACAACCATACGAGCTCTTTAAGCGCGGACTAGTAAGAGGATTTCAGATACCGAGACTCTGGAAGAAAATGACAGTAGTAGAAAATTCAGCAGCAGCTTCTAGGATGAGACTCGGAGATGGGCCAATCTCCTCAGTAGCAGATAGATCAAAATGGCAGAGCTGGGAAGTAGATAACTCTGATACAGGGCTACTAGGCAGAGTATCTCGAGTACTAGATAGCCTAACACTAGTACCAGTTTCTCTAAACTGGGCATCAAGTGTAAGTGGAGGCCAAATGAAACTCACAGATGTATCTAGAGCTATGATGGGCCAAGCCCGTATACTATTGCTAGACGAACCTACTGCTGGTGTAGCCCCTAAACTCTCAAGAGATATATTTGCTACTCTAGAAAAACTTAACCAGGAAGGATTAACAATCTTCGTTATAGAGCATAGACTAGAAGTACTCTTCGACTATGTAGAAAGAGTAATAGTTATGCATGAAGGCCGTATACTAGTTGAAGGAACTCCCGAAGAAGTTGCGGAAGACCCACGAGTACTTGATGCATATCTAGGAGCTGTATAGAGGTGGTATTCTATGTCTGACAAAATCTTATACACAGAATCTCTAAGCGGTGGATATACAACTGTACCAATAGTCGAAGAAGTAAATATACACGTAAGTAGAGGAGAAATAGTAGCTCTAATAGGCCCTAATGGCTCAGGTAAAAGTACTCTACTCAAAACTATATATGGTATCATAAAAGTATTCAATGGGACAGTTGTATTCGATGGAAAAAATGTCACAAAAATACCTCCAGAAAAGAAAACAGCACTAGGAATGAGCTATGTGCCACAAACAGATAATATCTTTCCAGACTTAACTGTTAGAGAAAATCTAGAAATGGGAGCATATCTAGAGAATGATCCTAATAAAATAAGAGAATCAATGGAGATAGTATTCAATATATTTCCACAGCTAAAAGAACTACAAAATGCTCTCGGAGGATCTCTAAGTGGTGGACAACAAAGAATGCTAGCTGTTGGAAGAGCTCTAATGACTAGACCTAAACTACTTCTACTAGATGAGCCTACAGCTGGTTTAGCACCAAAAATAGCTATGGAACTCCTAGACCTACTAGAAAAAATACGCTCAGAGACTAACATATCTATACTAATAGTAGAGCAGCATGCAAAGAGAGCACTAGGACTATCAGATAGAGGATATGTACTTGTATCTGGAAGAATTGTAGCTGAGGGTAGAGGAGAAGATATACTATCAAGACCAGATCTACAGAAACTATTCCTCGGAGTAACTGCAGAGGCTATTAAGCGTAGGAGAGCCAAGAGTAGAAAATAGGTTTAGAGGAGGATAGTATGAGCTACGCTGTTCTATACGGTATATTAGGTGCGACTTTCAATGGTTTCCTCGTAGGCAGTCTCTACGGATTAATGGCTCTAGGTCTAACATTAATCTATAGAGTCACACGTATCCCTAACTTTGCCTTCGCAGAATACATAACCTATGGAGCTTATGGTGCATTAATAGCAGTTCTCTTATCTGGTGCTAGTCAAGGATCTCTCTCACTACTACTAGGATTCCTAGGAGCAGTAGGTCTAGGTGCAGCTATAGCTCTAGCCTCCGACGAGTTAGTATTTAAACCTTTATGGCGGAGAGGGGCTGAAGTACTACAATTACTAGTAGCCTCTATAGGTATAGGGCTTGCTCTCAGATACGGCCTCTTAGGAGTAGCTGCTCTTACTGGCGGTAAATACTTAGAAGTGAGATTCCCAGTACGCTATTCTAGTATCTTAAGTATTGGTGGTATTGCTTCAATTACAACTGCACATGTACTAGCAATAGCATCTGTCCTAGTATTCGCGATAGGCCTCCACCTCCTCTTTACTAGGACTAAGCTGGGGAAAGCTATGAGAGCGACAGCTAGTAATCCTACACTTGCAAGAGTATCAGGGATAAATATATTCCTAGTGAGGAGAATTGCATGGATTAT
>JALTYD010000049.1:0-2792 GCA_027046525.1 Pyrodictiaceae archaeon | reverse complement strand
TGGATTGGCAGGATTTGCAGGCTTTGCATACTCATATTATAACCCTGTAAATCCTGAGTCAGGGTGGATATCTCTACTATGGATATTCTCTGCTGCAATAATGGGCGGATTTACTTTCTATGGATCTCTAATATCGGGATTCATACTAGGTCTAGCTGAGAACGTTATTAGTTTCTTAGCGAGCTACTATGCTGGAATAGGTACACAATACTCCCCTGTTATTGCACTTGTTGCACTAGTAATAGTCCTATTGTTTAAACCCGAAGGAGTTATCCGTATGGAAGCACTTGCAGTAGCAAAGAGGGTGTAGACAATGACGGGGCTCGAAGGTATAATACTACAATATGCTACACTATTCGGAGTCTATGCAATAATGTCTCTCAGCTTCAACCTAGAATATGGCTTTTCTGGCATACCTAATTTCGGTAAGATACTATTCGTTAGCCTAGGAGCATATGCATCTGGTGCAATTGCAGCATCACTAGTCCTCAGAATAGGTGC
This sequence comes from Pyrodictiaceae archaeon, assembly GCA_027046525.1. Taxonomy (GTDB): domain Archaea; phylum Thermoproteota; class Thermoprotei_A; order Sulfolobales; family Pyrodictiaceae; genus JALTYD01. The sequence goes on along the minus strand of JALTYD010000049.1, from coordinate 2,291 downwards.
TTCTAGACTAGAAATGGAGATAATCGCTGAAGGTGAACCTGCATACTGCACAGGCGAAGCAAAATATGTTTTCCATAAAGTCGTTGAGCAAGGTATAGTAACAGTAGGAGAACTATCAGCTATATTCCTACTAGGGATAGTAGTAGCTGTTATTGCCGGGGTAGTCGGCGGCATAGTTGCTAGCTATCCTGCATTACGCCTAGGAGGAGACTTTCTAGCAATAACACTACTAGCAATGGGTGAAATAGTCAGACTGATAGTATATAATAACCAGTGGCCAGCATGTGCTTTCGACGGAGTATCTGGTATACCATCACCATTTGTACTAACACCACTAGGCCACCATACACTCTTCGCTATAACAACACTAGTACTACTATTCCTGGTGTATCTCTACGTAGATGCTTCTTCAAATAGCCCGTGGGGACGAGTAATGAAAGCAGTAAGAGATGATGAAATAGCAGCAAAAGTCTATGGATATAATCCTGCGAGAGTAAGAATGAAAGTACTAGCTGTAGGATCAGGCTTAGCAGGTCTAGCTGGTGCACTCCTAGTATTCTATACAGGTAATGTTAATGCAATGTCATTTAAGCCAGATAAAACATTCGAAGTAATTGCAGCAGTCATGCTTGGAGGCTCAGCTAACAACATAGGATCACTAGTAGGCTCAGCTATAATAGTTGGCCTCCTAGTCTTCCTAAATGCTAGCTCTCTGAGAGCACTCGGGATAACACTACCAGCTAATATCGAAAGTGCACTACCTTATCTAAAATTCACAATCATAGGTATAATAATAATTGCAGTACTACTATTTAGGCCACAAGGCATACTACCAGAACAGCCACTAAAAACACCAATAGTAAGTAAGATGAGAGAAATATTATCGAGAGGAAGTAGTAAAAACAGAGAAACTGAAACTACGAGATCTTAGATCTACTACACTGCACTCTTCAACTAATTTTTAGCTATTCTTTAGTACTAGGAAAAGAATTAAAATAAACTATGTAGATAGGAAACGAGGGTAGAGAAAGAGCTAAAGTAGAACATCACCCACTACAATTCTTCTACAAAACACCCCCACCAAGTATCTACACTATCCCTGTGTATAGATTATGCCAACTCCCTACCATCATCTCTGTCTATTACTTTCTCGTATCTAGCACTATAACGTATTCTTGACCAAGGGTGCTCAAAGAGACTTTCTTCTTCTACATAGCTCTTCCTAAGCTTTAAGGCTACTTCTGCTTTACTAAGCTCATAGCCCAAGTAGGCATAATGCAACGGATCACTAGCTAGTCCTAGGTACTTGATAGACTTATAGATATCCTGTGCTGATACACCGAGAATCTTTAGTAGACCCCTTCTACCCGTATAGTAGACTACAATCTTATCCTCCTCTAGAGATATCCGGAAAGAACCTAGTGGATCATATCTAAACTTTACCCACTTAGAGATAGTACTAGCATCTACTACTCTACTTGTCTCTACTCTAGGGATTACTTGTAGTTTAGGCCTCTTCTCCTTAATATATAAGAGATCAACTCCTAGATCCTTGGGCGGTGAATTCTTTGTGAGCGATATAGAAGCCATTGTAGCTGCTATAGAAGCTTCAGATACTGACATCCTCGTCTTCCAACTCTCTTCTGTTACAAGAATAAGAGATACACCATGTTCTGCAAGAATTTGAGTAAGAACAGCTAGTTGTCCATGTGTATCAGCATCTATGAGCTCATATACATTAGCTACTCCAGCCATTACAGGTCTATCACTGAAGCTACTATTAGCAAGATAGTAGCTTGCTAGAGAAACTGGGAGAGAACTACTCCCAGGAGCATCTAATATAGGATCTACTACTATCCTCCTAAACCCTAGCTTCTCAGCTCTTTCGACTACTCTTTTGAGCAATAATATTCTCTCACTAGGATCGTGTGGAACTCTGTAGTTTTTATCCATAGGGATTACGACAATACACTCCTCGTTATTCAGCTTACTTAGTACCTCGATATTATGCATTCCCACAGACATATAGAGACAGATTAGACCTCTCTTACTAGCCTCTTCTACAACTTGGAGATCATCAGTATCTAGACCTAGAATAATATCATTATCCTTACTACTTTCTAAAACTCTTAGTAGAAAATTCCTACTTACTGCTTCTCTAGAGCTACCAATAACTACTATATCTGCACCTCGCTGGATATAATCATTGATTCTCTCAAGTATATTCTCTACTCTCTCTTCTTTCTTGAGGTATAACTCAGCTACTACTACTATAGGTGGCGGCCTAATAG
>JALTYD010000048.1 GCA_027046525.1 Pyrodictiaceae archaeon | reverse complement strand
TATAATTCATTCTTCTCTACTATATCTCTGCCCTTATAGTAGTCATTTATTATATCAAATAAGTCGTTACGTGCTGTTATCAATGCCTCCCATGCAAAGAAATAAGTTGTAGCTCTTCCTGCATAGCCTGTATAGATATCTACTTCTCTATCAACCAGATAGTACTCGTAATCTACTAACCTAAGCTTAACTCCACCAGGTAGTGTAATATCCTCTCCTGGCCTCAGCTTGTATTCGATAAAGTAATCCTCGTTGAAAGAATATGTACCCCCTAGATAAACTCCTAGTAGAGTTAATGCAAAACCTAGATGTATAATTGCAATACCAAGATAGATACTAATTCTCCTCCTCTTATAGAATCTGAGAAGTTCTCTGACAATATAGAATAATAGTCCACCTATAGCCATAGAAGAGATAATAATACCTATCCCCATCATAATCTGCGTAGAAAGTGGAGTCTTTGTAGCAAGCACTACTGTGCCTGTATAGACACTCATGAAAGCAAAAAATGATGCAAGTATAGCAGCTAGTACATATGCATATAGACCTCTCCACCCTAAGTCTCTACCAAGAAATCCTATCGGAGAGAACAACAACAATAGTATAGAGATAGGATATAAGATAGGATGATAAAACTTAACACCTTCTTCCATCTGAGGGACACTAGCCTCAATACCCTTTGCAGTAGCTAGTGATGGAACTAATAGTGTAGAGTAAGTCACAAAAGATGCAACTAGTAGGCCCACAGTTGCAATAACTATACTAAAAATAGTAGGCCTCTTACACTGCCTAGTAAATTTCTTAATCTCATCTCTACTTGTATTCGCTAAGAAATAAGCAAGCAAGTAGACAAATATAGCTAGGAACACTACTGCAACTCCTACTAGTAGAAACGAACCAATATTGGGTCTTGCAAAACCATGCAGCGGACTAAGACCAGTACGAACTACATACATAGCAAGAAATACACTCGATACAAGGAGAGAAGCAAACACTCTCTCTAATCTTCTTGCAACAATTACTAGATGAGGTATCAAAGTCCCTATAAGCCATACCATAAGCTCAGCAGTTTCTACAGGATCCCATGCCCAATAACCACCCCATCCAAATGTCTCATAGCTCCAATAACCACCTATCATTATACCTGCTGTAACAAACCCCCATCCAATCTCGAACGATATAAAAGATGCTTTTCTATTACGTCCCACTAAGAATCCTAAACCACCAATAGCAAGTAATGCATATCCTCCAAATGTAGTCAATGGATGAGGATATACCCAAGGACTCTTCAAAAGTGGATTAAATCCTAGTCCACTACCTATAGGTTCTCTCCACTCAAATGCACCATAGAAATACGAAACAACCAACGAAGCTATAGATATAATTGGTGCTAATAAGAAGAACCATCTACTCGTCTCTCTCCTCGCAATATAGTATGTACTTATAGCTGCAAAAACAGTAAATAGAAATAGACTACCACCACTAGTACTCCAGGCAACAGCAGGCCTCAAATACTCAGCTAATCCATAGCTAGAATTCTCGAAGACAGGCTTTAAGGAAAAATCAAGAACTATAAATGGTATCTCGTATATAAGCCAAGAAACTAGTGCAACAATAGCCCCTATCTTAAGAATCCTCCTCGAAGAATCTACTCTACCTCTAAACCCTAGTATAGAAGCTACTAATAGTAACAATCCAAGCAGTATTGGCGGATAACCAGTATAGTGAAGAAAAGCCATACTAGACACACCCCCTAGAGTATAGTAGTAGAATAATACAATAGATACAAACCTGCAAATAACATAAAGAAGTAGCCAACTCGTTTAATCACCGGTAATCTATCTTCAACACTCCTTAGAACACCACCAGCTCTACCACTAAAATAGACGACTAGCGAGAGAGGAATAGACATACCTAAAGCTAGTGCGGCAACAGATAACCAACTACCAAGAGCTAGACTACTAGCTGCCAAAAATAAAGCACCAGCTACAATAGGCAAATTACACTGAACAGCTAAAAGACCATAGAGGAAACAGAAAACATAGAATCCTCTCCTACTACTAATACTTCCTCCTAGCTCTGCAGGAACACCAATCAGCCCCATAAAACCAGCAGAAGCTACAACAACAGCAGCAAGTGGTAGTAAGACTTTCTGCAGACCACTAAATAAAGACGTAAATACTATGAATCCAGCACTTATACCTAAAACACCAGATGCTACAGCAATACTACAACCAATAGCCCTCCTACCATAACCTACTCTAGGGCTACTCCGAGTAATACTAGCCAAACCTGCAATAAATAGCGGAAAAACACAAGGAGAAAAAGCAGCAATAACACCAGCAGATAGAGAAACAGCTATAGAAACAACAGAGAAAACACTACCACTACCAACTCCACTCAAAAGCCCAGTAATTCTAGTAAAAGTACTACCTTCTTCTACTCTACCTGCAGATCCTCCAAAAGCAACACTCATAGCCCACTGAAGCATAGTCATAGTAAGATTAGCTGACTCCGGAAACCCACCAACATAACGGCCAACCTCAGTACCATTCCTAAAAACAATATATACTGGGACCTCGTTTATCTTTAAATCAACAAAAACCTTTACAGTCTCACGAGTAGCTGTAATACTATAGAATTCTATAGGAAGTTTATCACTATTCTTCTCTAAAACAGCCCAAAAAGGATACTGAGAAGTACACGTAGGACAAGTAGGAGTCTTAAACATAATAGCAACAGGCTTCGTCGAATAAGATAAAATAGCTCTAAACTCATCATAGCTAGAAATAACTCTATCACCTACAGCCATATAATACGAAGAAACACTATCACCTACAACTAGAAAAGAAAACCCTATAACAGAAGCTATAACCACAATAACTATAACAATACTCCCCGCCCTACTAGTACGTACATCCTCGAGAGAAATCCTCATAGAACTACTCCCAGCCACAACACACACCCACTAGCTAGCAACCACCAGCACTAGCCCAACCAACATCTTCTATCCAACTGAACCCTATCTGCTATACCTAAATAATACTTCCCACTGAAACAACTCACACCATCACAAAACAATCTCTAAAAGAGACACTATACATAAACAAAGAAAATGGTAGAAACAAACTAGAATAAAATATATGATGAATAAACGGGAACGAGCAACAGCAATGAAGAAACCTGTCTCAGCTGATCATCAGCGATGAACAGATCTGGAATATCTGGTTCTATACTCATCTTGTATACATTTTAGCCAGCGATTCTACTGAGAACCACCACACCGAGGTGATTACCAGTGAAGGTTAGGGACGCTAGAGACTATATAGAGTCATACACAGGAAGCGCGTAGAGAACTTGTTGAAGGAGGTAAGGAAAGAGCTTCCAAAAGACTATGTCCTGTTCCTTAAAGTGAGAAGTCGCTACCTGAAGATCGAGGCTAGCGGTACTACAACCTACACTAGGCTTACTAGATTAAGATCTGCGTGCTGGCTCGCGAGAAGGCTTTTTGGATTACGTATCTAAACCTTTAGATTTAGAAGGGATAGCTAAAGAAATTAAAGAAGTAGCTAGGGTATGGGCTGAGAGAAAATTGTCACGAAAGTTCTATAGGTTAAGGGATATTAGCATCTAGAGGTGAATAAGCTTAAGCGATCTCATCATTGCTATTGACTTGAGCGAGGACAGTCCTAGAGTAATAGCGGTAGTAGGTGCTAGAGCAAGTGTTATCAAGACCAGGGTTTTCGGCAACCTATGCTCAGGGCTTGAACACTATAGGAGGGTTCCTTCCTGGAGGAAGAAGAGGTACTTGAGGTTCTTTGAGAGGAGGTACTCAAGGCCAAAGGAATTCCTATCCGTAGCTAGAGTAACACTATCTCTAGATGAAGTGAATAGAATTGTCAGCTCCTTGGATCTAGGTCTAGCAATAGTCGATGACAAGTTATTCAACAGCATAAGTATAGAACCAAAGATTAGGGAGAGCGACCCTAAGCCGAAGTACATGGACAACCTCTTCACAATAGCAGACAACCTAGCAAATTACTTCAGAATACTACTAAAGAACAATCCTAAGAAATTCAGGGAGGAGCTCAGAAGGTTTGAGAAGTAGGGAGCCGCCGTCTCATCGGGGGTTCACGGCTCATCCCTTCTTCACCGTGGAGCCTCAACGGCGGTAACTCCTAAGATTCAGTATAGCTCTAATTCTCTATAAACCTTGTTCCCCTAGGATCACCTGATCTCTCTGGATCTCTAGCCTCCCATTACTTGTTAGTATTAAATATGCTCTATGCCTCCGAGAGCTATCTACCCTAACATACAATGCCCCGTACTCGTACCTGTAGATGGTGTAGGGCTTCTCTATGTGCGGGTGACCACACATTACTATTCTAGGTCTAGCCTCATAGACAGCTATGCCTACAGCTTGCGTTGCAACATCATCTCTCATGAATTCATACTCCTTTAGGGGTAGCTTAGGGGAGTCGTGTGTTATAGAATATCTACTTTACCCTTAAGCTTTTTAGCAACCTCTATGCATTCCTCCGGCTTCTTGCGTGGTATACCCTTCTTCTCCTTCCTCCGTAGAGCAATAATGCCGTTTATAGCCCCAGACCTTAAACCGCCGAACTCCCTAACCTCACCATCCTCCATTAGTATGGGCTCATACCTTTAAGCTAGGATGTTATACATTTTTCTTAAGGACTTCAAGGTTATCGTGATTACCATAGATACTCCAAACCCTAACCCTCTTCAATAGTTCATAGAATTCTTCGGGATTAACATCTTCACCCCAACTACCAAGACTAATCAGTAAATCAGGTCTGTGATAGTCTACAATACCCAGCAGCTACTCCCAAACCCTAGACTCGTCAACTCCCTTATAGATGCGCTTATCGTGTGCAGATCGCTGATAACCATAATCTTCACTCACTATCACCTCATAGATACATATCGGCTTGGTAGATATAAATCTAGATTTTATGTTGTATACACACATACCCTAATTACATTTAGTATTACAGAGCTCGGTGACATGCTTATGCCTAAGGAGGTGAGGGTAGGACCTTGTGTTAAACCCTAGCCTCTTCTTCAGCCTTAACATGTATTGCATCCGTATGAGTATTTAAATAGGACATTATCCTCATAGAGTACCCCTCTCATTAAAAAGACGTCAACACTCAAGGCCCCTTCACTGGTTCTCTACTAAGCCCTTCACTGGGTTCAAGGACGAGGATATAGGAATGTAGATACTATGCGCAGGCATAGCCTAAACTGTAGGCGAGCTTATCATAGCTCACCTGCCTACCCCGA
>JALTYD010000047.1 GCA_027046525.1 Pyrodictiaceae archaeon | reverse complement strand
AACTAGTAGTAGTCTAAACTACAATAATCTATACATATTTGTTACAAACATAGATAACCAGGCGAAAATAGCTCTATCTCCTGAATGTATAGATAGAAAAAAGCAGTGTATAGAATCAGTATACTTCTATATAAACAAGACTTATCTACTCGAAGTATTCAGGCTTAGAGACATAGTATACAGCCTAGGTAGAGGAGAATACGTATTCACAGTATACCTACCTAGAGGATATTCAGTATCATGCAGTTTCAGTATAGTAGCAGGAGAAGGTATAGTATTTAGTAGAGACTGTAGAGAGACAACATACATACCATCTATTGAGCCTCCTCCATTACTTGGATCATTCACTACTATAATAGATACTATACTCTATTCTTTCACAGAAGAAACTCTCAGTAGAGTAGCAGAGATTATCTACAACGATACTATCAGTGATGAGTCTTGGATAGTATGGAGAGTACTAGAATGGGTAGATAGAAATATCGAATACGATTACTTCAAAGCAGGACTCGAAGAAGCTGGCGTATATACTCCGTTAGAACTCCTAGAGGTAAGAAAAGGTATATGTAGTGACTACTCAGTATTCATAGCAGCAGCTCTACTATCTATGGATCTAGATACATACATACTAGTACTGCCAGAAATAGAACATGCAGTAGCAGCTACACAAATAAACAATACCTTCTTCGTACTAGATCAACACCTACCACCGATAGAACTCCAAGACTATCTAGAGCACAAAGCACAGAATGTAACAAAAATAACTATATACCATCTTCATCTAGAAGATAGTAGTATCTCTATCTCCAAATACACTATAGATGCAAATAGAGTAGTAGATACATATCCAGAGGATAGACTCAGCCAGGAACTAGTAGTAGCTCTCAGGAATTATGTCGCAGATACTACATATACAAGTCTCTGCTCATGCCTAGATACAGTAATAGCAAGTGGAGTAGGCGCTAGGCTAGACCTAGGTAATACTACTAAGTTCTACCATCCTCTATTCACTGAGCAATGGAAGATATGGATAGGTAGAGTAATAGTAGATCTACTAGAGAAATACTATAGAGAAGCACTAGGACAAGGTACAAGCTGGATAGCTATCGACGAAGAAGAAAATAGAACTAGTATCTATGTATACGCTATACCTATCAAGAACTTTACAGTATCTGTACAGATTGGAGAAAATATCACTGTAGAAGTAGAATCACCTCTAGTAGAGAATATTGTAGATGTAAGTATACTAGCTTATACAGATCTAGGAGAAAAACCATGTGCAGGAATAGTACCACCAGGTTATGAGTACCAGAATATACCCTATGTAGAAGCAGAATCTTGGATTCTACTGGGAGACAGAATAGAAATAACTATCTCGAAGACAAAACTAGAAGAACTACTAGCAAGTACTTGTAGAAGAGATACAACAATAATAGTATTCCTCCTAGGACACCCTATATATGCTCTTAGAATAACACTCCAGGAGTAGACTAAGATTCTAGGTAGTACTAGTCATAGCTATTAGCTAGGAGAAACTCTATTCTTTACTCTATGTTTCTGTGTCTTACCTCTATCGATTATATGTATAACAGTATAGCCTCTAGCTACAAGCGTAGTAGATATAAATCTTCTATGGCATTTAAACCAGAGTTTCTCACTACACATAATAGCTGTTTTCTTATCTCTAGAGATTTCTTCTAGTTTTTCAATACCTCTCCTATACTCTCTACTCTTCATATATTCTTCGTATCCTCTACTCCTATACCCACCTAGTAGATCACCTAGCCATACATAGTCTATATTATTCTCTCTAAGTATTCTCGAGAGAATCTCTTTCTTGAACCATGGATATCGAGAGCTAGTAGGCCATCTCCTAACATCTACTAGTACTTCTACTCTATAGTGCTGTAGAAGTGATAAGAATTCTTCTAGACTACGAGTACTATGGCCAATAGTATAGATCTTTTTGCTCATAACTAGTACTCCACGTACTTGTCATATACTTGTAGAGGCCTAGTTAGTATTATTATGTTACAAGGCCTAGAAAGCTATAGGAGATTCTACAGTTGTTTCTTGTTTAGATTGTCTATTGTCTTATGTATAAATGCTATTATATCTGCATGTTCTCTAGCTATTATCTTTGTATCTGCCCCTCTATGTCCACTCGAAGTCTCTACTCTTAGGTATACTGGAGTATTTGTTTCTTCTTCTAGTCTTGCTACGAATTTTAGTGCATGAGCTGGATGTACACGGTCGTCGTGTAGACCAGTATATACTAGTGTTGGTGGGTATGTCTCTCCTCTCTTTATATTATGGTAAGGTGAGTATTTTACTAGGTATTTCCTATCGCTGGGATTATCGGGGTCTCCATACTCAGTAGTCCATAGCCGCCCTATGTAGAGTTTGTGGAATTTCAACATATCTATGACTGGATAGCCTATTACTGCTATATCTACTAGGTCTGGATTCTGCGTCATTGTTGCTGCTACTAGTAGTCCTCCATTGCTAGAGCCTCGTGCAACTACTCTATATCCTTTCTGTTTAAAGTATTTTAGTACAGCTTTGTAGTCTTCGAATACATTTTGTTTATTTTCTCTCATACCTGCTCTGTGCCATTTCTCGCCATACTCAGATCCTCCTCTTAAGTTGGCTACTACGTAGGTGTATCCCTTCTCCAGTAGCACAGCTGTAGATGCTATATATGTTGGTGTTATAGATATACTGAAGCCACCATATCCATATACTATAGCAGTTTTGTTCTTAGGCTTGTTTTTCATCTCTACTATGAAAAAGTGTATTCTTGTTCCATCCCAAGAGGTAGTCCATTCCTCGTCTACTTCTAGGTCTAGTTTAGTACTTGGAGTATAGAGAGTTTGTAGTCTAGTACTATCTAGTGCTAGCTTGTTTAGTTGTGGTGGATGACTAAATGCTTCTTCTCTAAAGAATACTTCTCTATTCATATATTCTAGAGTATTTATTGTAGATGGTTCACCTGGTTTATACTCATATACTATTTCTCCTCTATTATTGTAGATTTTGAGTCTACTCGAAGCATCTACAAGATATACAGCTACTATCTTATCATCTACAGCTAGTGCTTCGATGAGGGGGTAGTTAGTTTCAGGTACTACTTCTTCTACTCTACTACTCTGTCTACATTTTACTATTCTACCGAGTCCTTCTCCATCATAGACTACTAGTATAGGTTCTCCTCCTAGAAAACCAGCTGGTTTTACTATATACTCTCCTCCATCGAGTAGTAGTCTCCATGAACTAGGTCTGTTCTTTGCACCATAGTATATCTTTGAGCGCGACCAGCCATAGTATACTCCGACTAGTATATAGTCGTCTACTACTTTGTCGTAGAGTTCTACTAGGTAGTTTGTAGGTAGGTTTTCACCAAAGACTAGTAGTTCGTCTCCAGAAGAATAGTCTCTCAGGAATATACGCTCAGCTGGTGCTTCTACACCATCAGGTGTTCTATCTCTCCTATAGAATCTAGCATAATAGTACTTGTAGCTATCTAGCCATACAATATTACCAACTACTCCACTAATTTTATCAACTTCTTCTCTACTACTAGTATCGATTATACTAATAAAGCCTTCATCACTTCCACCAAAGCTATATGGTATACCTAGGAGGCTACACTCTCTGTTAGGGTATAGTGCTGGTGGAATAACAACATCTCTTCCTAGATCACTACTCTTTAAGAGAACTTCTCTATCTCCACTCCAATCGATGAACTCTACACTATAGCCTTCTCTACTCCTAACAACATAGTAGACTCCTTTCTGGCAAGGCTTAAATACTGTTAGATAGGGAGTACCTAGGTATTCTTCTACACTATGTATAAGCTCTCTAGGTAGTTCTCCGAGATAGCGTGCTAGTCTCTCATTATGCCTACGTATAAACTCTCTAGTCCTACTATTCTCTAAATCTTCAAGCCAGGAATATGGATCATCTCTATCTATGTACAAGATAGACACTCACCTCTACTCGTAGCAGAGCTCTACCTAGAATAAGAAGGAAGTTATTCCTAGTAAAACTAGCTCTCTACATTCTAGAGTAAACTATCCTAGAGTCTACATATGTGGAAGAAATAAGAGCTGTTCCTCATATTATACTCTTGTGTTCCAGGAACAACTGGAACTATGTATTCTACCTAGTTGTTCCAGCTTTGTTCCACCATAGGGGTCTAAAAGAACGAACGAGCCTATGTTCGAATTGGAGGTTAGGAGGTAGATAAATGATGACGTATAAGTATAATAGGAATAAACTAAGTAGAGAACTAGTCTTAGCTATTCCTGTTGTATTCTTAATGTTATTTACTATAGTTGCTCAGCCAATAAGTGCTCAAGAGTCTAATACAACTAGTACTAATACAACTACTACAACAATAACAAATACAACTACAACACCTCCAAGCAATACTACAGCTGGAGATAATGAGAAGCTACGTGGACTACTTATCGCTCTCGAGAGAATGTACAATATTACGTGGAGATTCCTAGAGCGAACAGGTGTACCAGAAGATTCAGACTTATGGAGTGAGCTCAGAGAAATAGGGCAGAAGATTGATACACTCAGACAGATACTCGAAAATGGTACTATAGAAGACCCTGATGAGATTGCTAGAGAGTATAGCGGGTTATTCAAAGAGATGGCTGAAATTATTGTAAAAGCTGCTCACTGGAAGATGGAGGAGAGAGAAGAAGTTAGAGAGGCGGTAAAAGAACTCATAGAGCTTATACAGAAAGAGAGGAAGATGCTAGTAGCACTGAATATAGTCGAGAAGAGAGTTGAAAGACTAATAAACATGTCTATCGAGCTAAACTGTACACTTCCGATAAACTATACTAAACTACTAGATAGGCTAGAAGACTTAAAGACAAATGTATCACTACTACTCAATGAGACAAGACAAACAATAGAGATGCTTAGAGCTGGGAACATCACTGCTGAAGAAGCAGGAGAAATAGCTGATAGGATAGAAGAAAAACTAGACATAATAGAAGATGAAGTCGAAGAATTACTGAAAATTAAGTATCCGTTATACTTCATTATAATGTGCCGTGTAGTCCCAGTACTAGAAGACTATGTAGAGAAGATAAATGAACATATAGAAGAGCTAGAAGATTTAATAGAAGAGATACAGAATGTAACAGGAGGTAATATTACTCCAGGCCTAGAGAAGCTACTCAAAGACCTAGAAGAGAAGAAAACTAAACTAGAAGAATTACTAGAAAAACTACAAACAGGTAATCTTACATCATTAGAAGCACTCTACCTACTAAGAATAAAACATATGATGCCTGAT
>JALTYD010000046.1 GCA_027046525.1 Pyrodictiaceae archaeon | reverse complement strand
AGACCAAGTTGTACAAGTAGAATCTGGTGTAAAAATAATAGATCTAGAAGAGTGGCTGAATAAGAGAGGCTATATGCTTGGTTTCCGCCCGCAGTCGGAGAAACTAGCATGTATAGGTGGTGCTATTAGTTGTCTAGGCTCTGGTGCTTATAGACCAGGTATAGGGAATATAGAGGACTCATTGTTATGGGTAGATGTTGTTACACCATATGGTATTCTCACTAGGCTTGGTAGTAGGAGTAATCCTAGAGGTTTCTCAGGGCCTGATTTAAAGAGGCTATTCCTAGGCTCAGAGGGAGGACTAGGTGTAATTGTTGCTGCAGGTTTTAGAGTTAGAGAACTACCAGAAGATACACGTAGATTATCATATACTTTCCCTAGTTTTGAGAAAGCACTAGATTTTGCTAGAAAGCTAGTACAGTGGGTAGACCCAATACTACTGAGGATAGAAGATAGTGATGAAGCAAGATTCTACTACGGAATAGACTCTACTGTAGCTCTCATAGAGATTGCTGGGCCAGCTAGAGTCCTAGACGTTATTGCTAGCGAAGTAGATAGTATTGCGCAACAACATAGTGGCAAGAGAATAGAAGAACTTGTAACTAGGTGGTGGGAGCATAGACTATCATATAACGAATCTATAGAGCTAGTATTCTCAGCTGGTTTCGCTTTCGATACTATAGATATTGCTGCTACTTGGTCTAAGCTACCTAGGATATGGAGAAAGATTAGAGAGAATCTACTCGGAGAAAAACTAGCCTACATGGTTATGAGCCATGTATCCCACTTCTACGTAAATGGCGGTGTACTATATTTTGTCGTTGTATTTGAAAGAGAAATAGAAAAGTACTGGGCTGTATGGAGTAGAGTAGTAGATATAGTCTCTAGAGAAGGAGGCTCTATTGTACACCACCACGGCTATGGTGTTCTGAGATCTAGATGGATAGAGAAAGAACTTGGGAGAAAACAGCTTGATATACTCTGTAGAGTAAAAGAGAGCCTAGATATCAGAAGAGTATTTACACCCCATGGATTTATGGGGCGATGTAGTAGAATTGGCTGAGAAATACGATGTAGCTATTATTGGAGCAGGTGTTATTGGCTTATTTACAGCATATCTACTCCTAGAAAAAAGACTTAGCGTAGTAGTTGTAGAGAAAAATAGTAGACCTGGACAAGAAGCATCTACTCGTAATGCAAATGTTATCCACGTAGTACAGACTCCATTTAATAGCCTAAAGAGTAGATTATGCATAGAAGGTAATATTCTACACAAGAGGTACTCAGAGATAATAGGGTATAGATTAGAACCACTAGATACACTATTAGTAACCAGAGGTATGAAAGGAGCAGTAATAGGACGAATAGCATACTGGTTGTTGAAGAGATATAGAAATTGGGGATTCAAAGTAGAGAAACTATCTAGGCAGAAAATACGAGAAGTAGAACCACTTATAAGTAGAGATGTAGACTACGCAGTATTAGTAGGAGGCTATGGTATAGTTGATAGTAGAGAACTAGTAGATAAACTAGAGAAGACAGCTAGGAGCTTAGGAGCGAGCTTTATGTATAACAACGAGGTAGATAGAGTAGAAGTAGATAGAAGTAGTAGAATAAGACTAGGTACAAAACAGGGGGGAGAAATACTAGCAAAATACGTAGTAAATTCTGCTGGTCTCTATGCTGATAGAGTAGCAGGGTTATTCGGTGATAAGTATAGTATTAAGCCAGTAAAAGGTGTTATGGCTCTGTACAGAGACATCAGAGTAGAGAATATAATAGCATCAGCGATAGTAGCTGGTAGAAAGAAGACGAAGGGAGGAGGTATAATACCACAGCTCGATGGTAGAGTACTACTAGGACCAACATATGAGGAAGCTTCTTCGCGTAGCGACTACTACTATACTAGAGAATCACTTAGAGCATTAGAAGAGAAGTTTAGACCACTACTAAGAGATGATATGGGTGAGCCAGTAGAAGTAGTTGTAGGTTTGAGAGCAACAACATCTTGGAGAGACTATATAATAGAGTATAGTAGAGCAGTAGGACCTAGAGTAGTACATCTCGTCGGGATAGAGTCTCCAGGACTCACAGCTGCACCAGCTATAGCAGAGAAAGTTGTATACATGCTGCTAGGAGATACATAGGATATGTATAGTGTATAGACTACTCTAGTAATATACCATTATTCTAGGATTTACTCACATTTTGTGAGTCCCTAATATATAACCTTACTGGCATACTATATACCTGGTAAAGAAACAAATGTATAGGTGAAATAGAAGTTGAATAACTTGACTATAGTAGTAATAGGTTTAGCAGTAGCTGTATTATTTCTAGGTGGTACATATCTAGCTATAAGCCACAGCGGTGATAGAGCACCATTCAATACCTATAGTAGCTCAGAAGATCATATGATGAGCGGCGATAGATGGGGAATGCCGATGATGAGTTATAGAGAGTATAGTAGTAGAGATAGAAGTGATGGTAGAGGATCTAGCTATGGAGCTAATAGTGAGTATGGAGAATGGCCGATGTATGGTATGATGGGGATGTATGGTATGGAGGAATGCGAAGAACACATGAGAGAGTATGAGGAGAAGTACAGTACTATGAGAGAGCTAGTAGAAGTAACAGGTACTATAGTAGGTGTTGATAGAGATAGAGATATAGTAGAAGTACTCATAGGTAATAATACTATAGTGTCTTTCAAGCTAGCTGGGATGTATGTTGATAAGAGTAATGGTTATCTAGTATTTGGTGAATGGCTAGTTGATAATCTTAGAGAAGGCCAAGAAGTAGTAGTAACGAGTCTCAGAGAAGCTGGTATGATGGAGCTGCTACCCGTAGTAGCTATTGAAGTAGATTCTAGTATCTATGTTATCCCACACTACTACGAAACAGTAGAAACTAGCTAAGTAACTAGTATATGTGTACTATTTGTTTTTTCTCACATATCTCTTAGTTTTTTAAACCATTCAGTATAATTAGGTTTACTCAATATCTAAACTTGGAGAAAGGTGCTGTGTAGAGAATGGTGAAGCTCTCTAGTACAACTACTATTATACTAGTACTAGCAGTATTTGTGACAGTAGTAGCATATATGAGCTACCCAGATACACCTAGTCTAGACTATATTAGTAGAGAAGTAGCTGGGAAGCCTCTGGAAGCACCACTACTCGATTCACTAGTTGTATCTGTAAGCCATGCTGCGTGCTACAGAGGAGAAGCTTGGAGTAGTGGAGAAATTAGAGTAGGTGATAGAGGATTAGTATACCTCTTAGGTAGGCTTATCTATCCTGCACCAGGTATGTGGAGTGCTAGTATAGAAGGTGAAGAGTACATTATTATGCACAGAGATGTATACGAGTATCTCAGAAGCGGAGGCATAGTAGATGTCAAGGGCTATATAGCGAAACTAGATATACCTGGTGAGGGACCTAGAGAAGTACTAGTAGCTACAGAGCTTAAAATCCAGGCAGAGAAGAGGACTATTAGTTTAAAATGGCTTGGCCACTTTGGTGCATGTCCTAGCCCAGGAGCGCCTGGACAAGGAGTAGGCCGTGGTGGTATGATGCATGGCCACTGTCCTTGAAGTATCTGTAGCAGTAGTAGATCTAGTTGGAGCATTAGCTTTTGCTTATATCGCATTTGTACTAGCTAGGATAGCTCGTAGTATAGGTGGATCTATAGATACTGCTAATGGGTTTATAGTACTAGCACTAGCGCAAGTCTCTGCTACAATAGCTATTCTCTCAAGTGGGAGAATAGCTTATACTTTCTATGTAGCTACATCGATTTTCTCAGCTGCCGGCTTCACGATAATATTTACATCTAGGAAGAAACTATATACAATAACTCTCCCAGCTCTACTACCTATACTATCAGATGCTATTGCTACAGTAGCAGCACTAATAGCATCTTATAGATTTAGAGGAGTAGCAAAGATACTAGTAGCTAGTCTAAGTATAGGTTTTATTCTAAGACTAGCAAGCTTATTCCTACTCCCAAGCAGTAGTGGAGTACTCCTACTAGTACTAGGAGAGTATTCTAGGAGTATAGTAGCAACAGCACTAGCAGTATTCTATGCCCTACCCCAAGGTGGCAGGTAGGTGAAGAAGCAGAAGAGGACAAGAATAGAGATAGTAATAGATATTCTAGAGAATATAGCAAGCCAAGGCCCAATAGTACCAACTAGGCTAGCAACATCAGCTAATATGCCCTACGATAGACTCCTACCAATAGTAGAAGACCTCGTGGATAAGAAGATTCTAACACTAAGAGAGGAGGGGAGGAGTAGATACCTAGAAATGACACAGAAAGGCTATAAGCTTCTGAGGGAGCTTAAGAGGCTGAGAAAACTCCTAAGAGATTTTGAACTAGATATCATCTAGGTACAATACTATGTATGTCTAAGAACAACATCAACAGCTTCTTCTATATCATTAGCAACATAATCTGCAATCCTCCTTATATCTTCATCTTCATCACCAATATTTACTGCAACTGATAGACAAGATTCTTTCATACCTTCTAAGTCCCACTTACTATCACCTATAAATGCTACTTCTCGGAGACTAAAACCGAGAGATCTAGCTAGCGAGAGTACTGCTCTATCTTTCCTATCAGCTTCTATCCTAGGTAGACCACCAGGTATTAGACGCCCCCATGGATCAAATGCTAGTTGTGGAGAAACCCAATAATCAGCTCTTAACTCATTAGCAATTCTAGATACAAGTACATCCACACCACCGCTCACAAGAGCAGTTACAAGTCCTCTCTGTTTAACTTTGTTAAAAGCTTTTCTAACAACAAGTGGTATTTCTATCTCTCTAAATAGCTTTTCTAGATCCCACTTAGTTATACCAGGGCGGGCCTCAATCCATGCAAGAGTATCTAGGTACATCCACTCCCAGTAACCTATTTTCTTTTCTCTGAATAAATGATAGTTTAGCTTCGACTCTCGTAGTGTACCTAGTTTCTCGTGTATATAGCCCCAACTACTCCTTATGGGTACTAGTACTCCATCGACATCGAAAACGACTAGCTTAACTCTACACCTCTTGTTGATTCTCACAGCGAGAAACACCACTAGTTGTTTTCAAGTATATTGAATACTTGTTCCTACAATCTATATTTCCTTGTGCAAAGATTTTTATCCCTAATTCTATACAGTACGTAGGTAGTCTCTACTCTACTGGTGGTTTATACATGAATACTATTAGATCTAGACAAGTCTATAGGGGTAGTTTTAGAGTCGACAGAAATTTCAGCCTCGATGATACAGGTAGAGTTTATAGCTTTGGGTGGATGTACTCTCCTACGAATAA
>JALTYD010000045.1 GCA_027046525.1 Pyrodictiaceae archaeon | reverse complement strand
ATAAAGGTCTAAGACTATGATGCAGAAATTTTGCATCGCTATTAACTACAAAGATAGGGCTTTTTAGCTTTGATTTATTGAGTTGTAATGCTTTAATTAGAGACTTCAAAGCCCATAGATTTATATCATTTGCAACTATCATATCCGGTTTACCTGTAGTAGATAATAGTAAAGAAAAACCACCTATACCACAAAACACGTCTAGGATATTTTCTCCGTATGTTACAATCCCTGCTATTCTCTTGTGCTCTTCTGCAAGTCTAGGATTGATGTAAACCCTACCTAGTTTGACAGGATATAGAAGACCATGCTCTTTATATAAAACTTCATCAACACGTGTTCCCCATATATGTATAAGTCTTGGTACTCTTTCTTCGTCCTCAACTCCTACTTTTGCATATATAGCTTCTATATCTTTAACACTCTCTAGCAATTCTGCAATTCTCTCTCGAATTCTATCAATATTGTTATCTTTAGTAGATACAATAGCTACTCTTCCAATCAATACGTAGCTGAGCGGTGATTTCTTTCTACGACTCCTGGTTATACAGGCTCCTTCTACTAGCTCTATTAAACCTCTACACTGTACAAAAAGCTCCTCTCTTATACGAACAGCATGTTCAACGTCTCTTACCCCGAAGCTTGCTACTAGTGAGCGAGTACAATAATTCTTAATTGATTTCTGTATTTTCTTAATTGGGCTTAAAGATCGAACTAGTTTACGCATAGACTCTCCACAGATGGGGTGGCCTAGGAGGATTAGACACCTACTACCGGGATGTGGGATTTTGGCTGAACCAGTAGCCATATATGCCAGACCCGATAAAAAAGAATCCCTAGAACTGGTTAGAGAGGTTTTCCGTAGACTAAAGAAGCTTGGTGCAGAGCCTCTATGTGATATATCGATAGCGAATCTACTAGGTTATCCTGATATAGATCTACGCTTTTCTAGGATAAACAAAATAGTCGTAATAGGTGGTGATGGTACGCTACTAAGACTCCTACAAAATATAGACTATACTCCTATTCTACACTTAATTAGGCTAGGTAGGAGAGCATTCCTATTTGATGACTCGCTCGAAGAATCGTTGAACCACCTCTCGGACTTTGTAAACGATAGATACTATGTTGAAAAATTCATGAGGCTAATTATAGAGACAACTTGGGGTAAAGATATTGCATTAAACGAAGCTGCTATACTAATACTAGGGTCAAAAACAATGGATCTATACGTGGAAATTGAAGGAGAAACTCTCTATGACAATCTAGAGGGAGATGGACTAATTATAGCAACACCAGTTGGATCAACAGCTTACAGTTATAGCTCTCATGGATCAATAATCCATCCAGGACTAGATGCTTATATTATTACGCCAGTGAACCCTATAGATAAAAGGCTATCTCCTGTGGTAGTCCCAGGCTATTTCCGAACCAGGGTTCTCATTAAGAGAACCTCTAGGCCAGTTAAACTAATAATAGATGGTGTTGTCGAGAGGATACTGACGCAAGGTGTAACTATAGTAGCTACGTTAAGAGGCCCTACAGTAAATATAGCGAGGTATAATAAAAGGTGGTTAAGGCTTCCATGGAGAAGAAAACAATATACGTATTAGATACTACAGCTTTTATTGCTAGATGGCCTCTCTATTCTCCCATTGATGTAAAACTAGTAACAACAGAGAATGTCATCCGAGAAGTAAGAGACAAGTATAGTAGAGAAGGACTAGAGCTGGCTACAAGTCTAGGACGTATAGAGATAGTAAATCCACCGAGAGAATACCTGTCTATGGCTAAGAGAATAGCACAGAAGGAAGGACTTGACAAAAACCTATCGCTAACAGATCTATCAATAATAGCAGTATCACTATATCTACTAGATCAACAAAATAGTATTGTAATAGTAACAGATGACTACAAGCTACAGAACATTGCCGCTAAACTTAGAATAAACTTTGTTCCTCTAAGGACAAGAGGGATAAGTGAAATAGCAACATACAAGAAGAGATGTATAGCATGTGGATACACAGCAGTACTAAGTGAAGATACCTGCCCTATATGTGGGTCTCCTCTAAAGCTTGTCAAAACCAAGAAAACTACGAGAAATAAGGCGTAGGAGGTAGTAAACTAGTTTTTTGCTGGCTTCTGGAGCTTTGCAATAAAATATCCTGGTACTTTGTGTATATGGGGATGAAATCTCTGCAGATACCTTCCCAGGTATCCAACGCCACGGCATCCTCTCATAGGACTAGCTTCTAGAACTTCATACCCGATCACATTAACAGCATACTCGATATTTGCTTCATTTTCTAAGTAGGTGGTAGTACATGTCGAATATACTAATATGCCACCAGGTTTGAGTAAATTATACGCGCTTTTCAGGAATTGCTTTTGGTAATTTGCGTAATTCCTAACTTCGTCTATAGTTTTCCTGTCATAAATCTTAGGAATAACTCCAATACTCGAGCAAGGTGGATCAAGGATAACATAGTCAGCATACTCTTTGCCTAAAAACAAATCCACATACCTAGAATCTCCCTTAATTATATTGATGGAAGTATATCCTAAGCGTACAAACTCTTGGTTCATCTTATTGATCTTCCTAGAGGAGTGATCTATAGCAATAAAAACTCCCTCGCCTTTGACGAGCTCGTAGACATGCCCTATCTTGCCGCCAGGAGCTGCACACATATCGACTACAACTGCTCCACCTCTAGGACGTAGCAC
This sequence comes from Pyrodictiaceae archaeon, assembly GCA_027046525.1. GTDB lineage: Archaea > Thermoproteota > Thermoprotei_A > Sulfolobales > Pyrodictiaceae > JALTYD01. The sequence goes on along the minus strand of JALTYD010000045.1, from coordinate 2,613 downwards.
GTGAGCAACAACCATCGATGGTAGACTTTGTTCATAAATCATACCAGCTCTATAAGCTCTAGTATCACGTAAACTAGGTACTCTATACAGACTCTCTAAAATCTTAACTACAAGTCCTCTTCTACTACGAATAGCTTCTCTATAACCTGGTGATACAATACCAATAGCAACTAGTACACCGTTATTAGATACCACACCCACTCTCCTACCTTCATCAACACATTTCTCTAATCTAATAATGCCAGGTGCATACACATTAGCACCAAGCATAACACTCTCAGCTGTCCTTTTATCGACAAAAACTTTACATATGGGCTCTTCTAAGTCTACAGGCCCTCTAACTGGAATCCATAGAGTCTCCTCGAATACCTCATCAAAGTAAACCTCAACACCATCATTCTCCAGTAGCTCCTTTACTTTCTCTGGAGTACTCTTAAGAGTATTAACTCTAACATAAAATCTATCAGGAGGCTTAGATAAACTACTAAGAAAATCCCCTAGCTTATCACCATATACTCTCTTGAGATCAAATAACAAATCTTCGTCATAGTCTATCATAGCCACTAACAACCCATTACTTACACTACTAAACACTCTAAATCTATAATGTATATTTGACAAGACATTAAATGTAAAAGTAGTAAAAATCTAAAACAGTAACTGCTACACTAACCAGAACCGGGGCCCGTAGCTCAGCCAGGACAGAGCGCTGGCCTCCTAAGCCAGTGGTCGGGGGTTCAAATCCCCCCGGGCCCGCTATATACTCCTTATTAGGTCTTTCTTAGCTTCTTACAGTCTTTGTCTCGTACATAGAGTTCACTTTAATATTCTCATGGTACTAGTATAGACTGTGAGGTGTTTGTTATGGCTAAGTTATTAGACTATGAGGATTTATCTAAATTAGTATTTGTATCGAGCCCTTCTATTCATCCAAATACCAAATACGTGGCATTCCTTGTAACAAAAATCAATCTTAGAGACGATAGATACGAATCTGCTATTTGGGTATACGATTCTAGTAAAGAAAACCTCTATCCACTAACTAGCGGCCCTGAAGATCTATGCCCCTGTTGGAGTCCTAGTGGGGAATACTTGTCTTTTGTTTCTAGGCGTGGTCTAAAGGAAGAGGATAAGGGAGCTAGTCTGTTCCTCTTATCTGTAGGTAAAGAACCGTGGAAACTAGCATATTTCGAAGGTGGTATAATATCGTATGCATGGTCGCCCAATAGTAGAAAGATAGCACTTATATCTAAGACAGGCAAACCACACGATGATGTTAAAGTTATTGAGAAGATACCTATATGGCGGAATGGTGAAGGATTTACTTATAATACAGTTAAGAAGCTCTTTGTTGTTGATGTCTACAGCGGCTATATCACCCAAGTAACCGATAATAGATTAGACATAACAACTTTTGCATGGAGCTATGATAGTAGAAAACTAGCATATTCTATCATGGCAGATGAATTAAAGCCCTATGAATCGCGTATAAGGATAATTGACTTAGAAACATTAGAAGAAACTGAACTACCCATCTATGGATTCTCCATCGACTTTATTCAGTGGAGCCCTAGAGGTAATATTATCGCGTTTATAGGTAGAGATTTAAGAGGTAGAAGAGGACTAGCATCGCATAGAAGAGTATATCTATATGATCTTGATACAAACAACTTAGAATTATTAACGTCAGATATCGATAGAAGTACTGCGAATACTCTGGGTAGCGATTCTAGGTGGAAAAGCTGCTCGCCACTACTTAAGTGGGTGAAATGTAGTGAGAGTAGCAATGGATGTCTATACTTCTTCGTATCTGACTCAGGCAAAGTCTCACTCTATAAAGCTCGTCTACATGATGGCAAAATTAGCAGAGCAATTTACTTAGAAGATTCTAGCGTCGATGAATTTGATGTATCAATAGATGGTAAGAATATAGCTTTTACTGCTATGAGCCCTGATCATCCTAGAGAGTTATTTATTGCAGCAGATGGTAATATTACTAGGTTAACTAGTTTTAACGATGAGTTTGTAAAAACATACAGGCTACAGAAGCCAGAGCATTTTAAATTCAGAGCAAGCGATGGCGCTGAAATAGACGGATGGATTCTATGGCCCCCTAAAGAGTCTCTAAAGAAGAACAAAACACCATGGATCCTCTACATACATGGTGGGCCAAAAGCCATGTATGGTGATGGATTCTATTTTGAGTTCCACTTATTAGCTCATAAAGGATTTGCGGTTGTCTATACTAATCCAAGAGGGAGTGACGGATATAGCGAGGAATTCGCAGATATAAGATGCCACTATGGTGAACGTGATTATCAAGATTTGATAGAAGCTGTTGACTATGTCTTATCTAAGTATAATGATAAACTAGACAACGAAAGAATTGGAGTGGCTGGCGGGAGTTATGGTGGATTCATGGTTAACTGGATAATAACACATACAGATAGATTTCGTGCTGCAGTAACTCAGAGATCAATAAGCAATTGGATATCAAAATATGGTACAACTGATATAGGATTCTATTTCAATGCAGAAATGATAGGCTGCGGCCAACCTCCCTGGGAGAATATACAGGCATACCTCGAAAAAAGCCCGATAATGCATGTATAC